>JAXEXP010000048.1:0-9454 GCA_034113365.1 Candidatus Spyradocola sp. | reverse complement strand
CGGCGTTGTTAGCTGGCGTCCCAAAGAGGACTTGAACCTCCGACCCCACGCTTAGGAGGCGTGTGCTCTATCCAACTGAGCTATTGGGACGTATTTAATTTTTTTGTCAGCCTCCGTAATTATCGGACTCAGCTCCCAACTTAGGTTTTTCCAAGGTGAGCGTTGTAACGTAACCTTAGGAGGCGTACGCTCTGTCCAGGTGAGCTACGGGGGCTTATGCAAAAACTATTCAATTTTTCGGCTCAAAAGGAAACGAACCAACTGCCGCTTAGGAGGCGAACGCTCTATCCTGCTGAGCTACGGGTGCTTATGAGGATGCATGGGCGCTGCGTCGGGGGACGTGCGCCCATGCATCTCATATTATAGGCAATTTCTGCGCCTGTGTCAATCGATAAATTAGCCGTTGGCCAGCCAGCGATCGACGACCTGCTGGCGGTACTCGGGCGAGAGGGACTTGAAGAAGGCGCTGTAGCCCGTCACGCGCACGACCAGGTCGGGATAGAGGTCGGGGTTCTTGTGCGCCTCGAGGATCTTCTCCTTGGAGACGACGTTGATGTTGATGAGCGTGCCGCCCATCTTGTCGTGCGTCTTGATGTAGGCCTTGATGTTGTCGATGCCGCCCATCTCGCGCGCGAGGTGCGCGTCGATGTCGATCTGCAGCGGGGTAGAGTTGCCCCAGCCGCTCTGCACGGCCGCAACGGCGTTGGCCTTGGCAGTGGGCGCGGTGCCGCCGCCGGGCAGGAAGCCGGGATCGGGATCGGCGCTGTGGGAGATGGCGTCGCCGGCATGGCGGCCGTTGGGCGTGGCGCCCAGATGCTTGCCGTGGATGTAGACGTCGCCGTGGGAGAAGATGCCCGGCAGCACGATGAAGCCGTCCTTGGTGGGGGTATCGCGCATCATGTGGGTGTAGAGGTCGGCCAGGTACTTGGCGTAGCGATCCGCGGCGGTGCCGCCCGCGCCGTACTGCGGCACGGACTTGAGCATCAGGCGGATGTCCTCCGCGCCCTCAAAGTCGTTCTTGAGCACGGTAACCAGCTGCTCCCAGGTCAGGCGCTTCTCCTTGACCACGCGCTGCTCGATGGCGGCGAGGGAGTTGGCGGTGGTGGCCAGCGCGGTGGCGTCGCAGGCGAAGTTGACGATGTCCACGCCGCCGCGGGACATGTCGATGCCGCGCTCGATGGGGCCGTGGCAGACCAGGTTCAACACGACCTCGGGCTTATTGCGCCACTTGTACTTGACGTGCCAGTCCACGCCGTCCTTGATGAGCTGCACGGCCTCGGCGAGGTGACCCTCGTAGCGGCGCAGCAGGTTCTCCATGCTGTTCTCCTCATCGGCGGCGAGCATGTCGTCCAGCGCCATCAGCAGCGGCTGCGCGAGGCAGACGCGCGTGACGTCCTGCAGGCAATACTCGATGCCGGGCAGCGCCGTCCAGTTGCAGCCCACCTTGGAGCGCATGCGGGCGATGGAACGGGGACGGCTGTTGCGGACGTAGCCGTTGTCCAGACCGGTGCCGCAGGAGTAGCACACGCCGGTGCCGTCCTCGAAGAGGTACTTGACGGCGCGGGTGAGCAGCTCGTCGTTGACGTTCTCGTGGACGCGCAGGGCGAGGTTGTTGGGGATGTTGAGCAGGTGCTGGCCCTCGAGGATGAGGAAGGAGATGCGGCTGGTGACGTCCTCGCCGGTCAGCGGATCCTGACCGCCGATCATGGAGTAATGGGGGTCGTTGAAGAACAGGGACGCGAAGTACCAAACCACCTCGTCGTCGTCCGTGATGACGCCATTGCGCACATCGTTCTCGTAGTAGGGCTGCAGCAGGGTATCGATCTCCTGACCCGCGCCGCCGTTGAAGTACATGCGGTCGACGTCCTGCCAGAACACGATCCACTGGACGGCCTCGCGCAGGGTGCGGGGCGCGCCGTCCACGAGGTAGGCGCAGACGTCGGCAATCTTGGTGTAATGCTCGCGCAGCTCGTCGGTCTCGGCGGCTGCAGCCTTGGCGTAGGCGGCGTCGGCGTGGCGCTGGACGAAGCGCTGGATGGCCTGGACGAGGCGCTTTTCGCCCTCGTAGAACTCGCGGTATTCCTCGCCGTGCAGGCCCTCGAAGTGCTCGATCTTGCGCAGCAGGCCGCCCCAGCCCAGATCCAGGCCGATGCGCAGGTCAGGCGCGCAGTGGTTCATGCCATAGAGGCCGCGCGAGGTGATGTTGTAGGTGGGCAGCTGCGCCTCGTTCTCCCAGAAGCGCTCGCTGTCGCGCCAGGGGTCGTTCATGTAGGAGACGTTGCCGATCCAGCAGCCGGCGAACGCGGAATCGGGGTGCATGAAGGTGGGGTGCGCGTCCAGGTAGTTGACGAAGGTGCGGGTGACGGCCTCCATGCCGGTGACCAGACCGCTCTCCTCGTCGCGCACGGGCTCGACCTCGTGCTCCAGATCCAGCGGGATCCAGCCGTGGTCGTCCAGGTCATAGGAGCCGCCTAGGCGGCGCAGCTTCTCTTCGTTGTGCTGAACCTTAAGCTGATGCAGCCCCTGAATCATGTCCAGATGCTTTTGAGCCATAGTGAACCTCCCTATATTCACCGGTCGCTGCCGGCGGTTTTGCCTGCGCGGAGATACCCGCGCGTGTAATTGAACACCGTGACGTACTGCGACGCCAGATCTTCCAGCTGGGTCATGCGCTCGGGCGAGGGCGTGTAGAAGCTCTCCTCGAACGCCTCGTCCAGCGCGTCGTACTTGGCCTTGCCAAGGGCGTGGTAGGGCATGAGCTGGTAGTAGGACAGGTGCTGGAGCTCGGCCAGCATGCGGGCGATGTTGCCGATCTCCTCGTCGGTGTCGTTGACCGTGCCTACGACGGGCGTGCGCACGGCGAGCGTGCCGGTGAAGGTCTCATCCAGCTTATGCAGGTTATCGAGAATGCGCTCGCGATTGCCGCGGATGTGCCACTGGTAGATGGACTGCGCATAGCCCTTGACGTCGTACATGATCATGTCCAGATGCGGCAGCAGAATTTCGAGGCTCTCGAAGGGGACGTTGCCCGCGGTCTGCACGGCGGTGTGCAGCCCTTCGGCCTTGCATCTGCGCAGCAGCTCTGCCGCGAACTGAGGCTGGAGCAAGGGCTCGCCGCCCGACAGCGTGACGCCGCCGCCCGATTCCTCGAAATAGGGCTTGTCGGCCAGGATCTGCTCCATGACCTCATCGACGGTGGCAACGTAGCCCTTTTTCATCAGGGCGGTGGCGTAGCAGGTGGAGGCGCAGGCGCCGCAGCCGGTGCAGCGCTCGCGGTCGATGACGTGCTCGCCGCCGCGCAGCTGATGCGCGCCGTTGGGGCAGGCGTCGAAGCACTTGCCGCAGCCGATGCACCGCGCGGGGTAGAACTCGATCTGCGGCCGCACGATCAGGGACTCGGGGTTGTGGCACCAGGCGCAGCGGTTGTTACAGCCCTTGAGGAACACCGTGGTCCGGATGCCCGGCCCGTCATGCACCGCAAAGCGCTGGATGTCAAACAATGTACCAGTCTGACACATGGAATTTGCCTTCCTTTCCGCGCGCAATCCGACGCTCAGGGATTGCGCAGAGTTTTGACTGAATGGTTCCGGTTGAAGAGCACGGGGAGCATGTCGCTCTCCAGCGCGTCGGAGGCGCCGGTGATGTAGTTGTACAGCAGCTCCACCGCCCGCGCGCCCAGCTCGTGGTTCTGGGTATTGACCGCGGTCAGCGGCACGTTCTGTGCGGCGAAGTAGGGCATTCCGCCATAGGCGACGACCGACACGTCCTCCGGCACGCGCATGCCGCGCTGGTGCATCTGCGTCAGCATGGACAGTATGGGCAGCGTGGAGTAGCCGCACAGCGCGGTGAAGGGCAGCTGGCCGCTGAGGAACCGCTCCGCCTCGGGGGGCAGCCTGCGCTGGCCTGCGTTCTGCGGCAGCAGCGGCTCGCCGGGATCCTCTACAGAGAGGAAATATTCCTCCCGCACGGGCAGCTCGTTGTCGATCAGCGCCTGCCGGAAGCCCTCAGTGCGCCGACGGACGCTGGGCACCGGGCGGTCGCTGGTGATAAAGAGTATGTCCCGATGGCCGTGCTGAACCAGATAATCTCCCATTATATAGCCGCCGTTGTAGTCGTCGCTGCAGACGCTGGGCAGCGCGTCGTTATCGCCCGCGACGATGAAGGGCAGCCCGGCCTCCTTGAACATCGCCACCATCTGCTGATCCTCCGGCGACTCGTAGCAGGACACCACCGCGCCGCGGTAGGTGCCTAAGTCCTCCTGGCGGAGCATCTCGAGGCGCTCGCGCACGTCGGTGAAGGCCAGTATCTTGTAGTCGCAGCGCAGCTCGTTCGCCTTGTCGATGCTGCCCATCATGGTTTGGAAGAACTCCGCGTCGCAGGTGACGTAGGGCATGGACAGCAGCAGCCGCTCGCTCTCGTGCACGTCGCGGTGCTCGGCCACCATCAGGCCCTTGCCCGGGATGCGCCGCACGAGGCCCGTGCGCACCAGCTGGTCCACAGCCTTGCGCACCGTCAGTCGGCTGACGTCCAGCAGGCGGGAATACTGCATCTCCGAGGGCAGATATTCGCCGGGGGTCAGCTGCAGCGCGTCGCGCTCGATCCTCTCCTCGATCTGTTCAAATACCCTTTTGATCTTTGCCATATGAACCTCCATCCGATGAAACCATTCTACATTCATTCTTAATGAAGTGAAAGTTATTTCATTCAATTATACATGTATTTAAAGTATACATCAGCGGGGTGTGTTATGCAAGTATTGCCTGAATTCAGGGATATTCATGCATGCATATCTGTCCGTTTATCTGTTTTATAGACAGGTTTGTTTGTTAATGTTTTCTTGCAACCGCGTTAAAAACTGGTTATACTCAATGTATACAAGCCGGGCGCGACACACCGCCCGCAAAATAACTTCATAGGGAGGTTTCTTCAATGAAAACCTGGAAGCAACTGGTAGCCCTGATCCTAGCGCTGCTGTGCTGTCTGTCGATGGTAGCCTGTGCCAAGACCGACGCGCCCGCAGCCGACACCGGCAGCGACAAGCCCACCGCCGAGCAGCCCGCCGAAAGCGCGGAGACCGGCAAGGTCAAGCTGTCCGTGGTGATGCTTGGCTACAACGACACCCAGATCGAAGCGGCGCAGTCCAAGGACGGCGGCCCGGTCAACTCCGACAACTACTACATGACCAACCGCGAGAAGGCGGAAGCTGCCTACCCCGACGTCACCTTTGAGTGGAACGACTGGGGCTGGGCGGAGACGCTCGACCAGAAGCAGCGCGCGGCGATCGCGGCCGGCAACCCGCCCTCCTGCATCGCGGGCGAGAGCTTCATCCCCACCTACGCCAACTCCGGCATCCTGCAGGAGATCCCTGCGGACGTGCTCGAGGGCGTCGATCCCTCCTTCGTAGCCTACGGCGCTGACGGCAAGCCCTACGCGCTGGCCTACAAGACCTCCATCTTCATGCTGTTCTACAACAAGGATCTGCTGGCCAAGGCCGGTCTGGATCCCGAAGTCGCCCCCAAGACCTGGTCTGAGTGGCAGCAGATGTCCGAGCAGATCACCGCGGCGGGCGCGGGCGAATACTGGGGCGGTGGCGTGCCTTCCTTCCCCCACAACGGCGGCGCGCTGCGTGCGACTCCCTTCTTCCGCCAGCTGGGCACCGACTTTGGCGGCAACGACGTGATCAACCTGAGCGACCCCAAGGTACAGCAGGTGCTGGCCTTCATCCGCACGATGGACGCCAACTTCCCCACCGGTCTTGGCAACAACAGCGACGAAGGCCCCATGTGGAACGCCTTTGAGAAGAAGGGCGAGCAGAACCTTGCCTTTGCCGTCAACGGCACCTGGCAGGAAGCCAGCGCGTTGCGCAACGGCGTGAACCTGGGCGTTGCACCCCTGCCCCTGCCCGATGAGGGCGGCCAGCTGGGCAACTGCCTGGTCGGCACCGTGTACATCGGCGTGCCGGTGGGCGTGAGCGAGGAAGAGACCCGCGCCTTCTGGGACTTCTACAAGGACATCTGCCTGAGCGAGGCGCAGCTGCAGTACTGGGTTGACGAGGGCTGCGTGGTTCCGCTGACCAGCATGATCCAGAACGACGCGCTGTACGAGGGCGAGGGCAAGGCCGGTCTGCGCGTGGCGGTCGAGGCGCTGCGCAACGGCACCTACACCGGTCAGGCTGCCTTTGCCAAGAACGACTCCCAGATCTGGGAGATCATCAACCAGCAGGTGCTGGCGCGCGTGACCATGACGCAGGATCCCATCGATCAGATCTGTGCGCAGGCGCAGGCTCAGATCGAGGCTCTGCTCAAGTAACGTACTGAACGGGAAGGCAAGGCGTCCTCCGCCTTGCCTTTTCCTGCATGATCCATGCAAACAGAACCCAAGGGGGAGGGAACACACATGACCGCGACCGTCAAACCCATGCAGCGCAAAAAACGGCGGCATTCCCTGCGCACGCGCCGGGAAATACGCCGGGCATACATGATCCTGCTGCCGTTTTTCTTCTACATTGCGCTGTGGAATCTGGTGCCGCTGCTTTACGGGCTGTACCTTGGCTTTACCGAATACAACGCACTGGGCTCCGCGCCCAAGTGGATCGGCCTGCAGAACTTCAAGACATTCTTCTCCGTGCCGGAGTACGGCACGCTGATGTGGCGGCAGATCTGGATGGGCATGCTGGCGCTTGCCTGCAACACCATCATCTCCTTCGCACTGGCGCTCGCGCTCAACGTCAACTCCCGCATCAAGGGACTGTTCCGCACGGCCATCTATGTGCCTAACGTCTCGGCAGTTTCCGCCACGACTGCGGTGTTCGTCGCACTGCTCAACCCGCTGGCCAATCAGGGCCTGAACAAGATCATCACGGCGCTGGGCGGCACGGCGATCACCTGGAACTACTCGCAGTTCTGGATGGTGTTCTGGATCGTGCTGTACTTTGTGTGGCAGCGCGTGGGTCCGGCGGCGATCATCTGGCTGGGCGGCCTGCAGGGCATCGACCCCAGCCTGTACGAGGCTGCAAAGGTGGACGGCGCCAACTTCTGGCAGCAGGTGCGCTACATCACGATCCCGGGCCTTAAGTTCATCGCGATGTACATACTGCTTACGGGCATCATCGGCGCGATGCAGATGTTTGACGTGGTGATGTTCATCTCCAAGGGCAATCCCTTCGGCCAGACCGACGTGCTGATGTACCGCATCTACCGCGACGGCTTCATCAATTTCAACCTGGGCATGGCGGGCGCAGAGTCGCTGATGCTGGGCATCGTGACGGTGGTCTTTGCGCTGGGCTATCTCTGGCTGCAGAAAAGGAGTGACGACGAATGAGAAAACCTGCCAAGATACTGAACAAAACGGTATGGATCGTGGTGATGACCATCGTATCGCTCCTGTTCGCCTATCCCTTCCTGTACAGCATACTCGGCTCGCTGATGCTGAAGGAGGACTTTGGCAACATGGGTACGCTGCTGCCCATGCCCGAGGTCGTGACGCTGAAGAACTACGCCTATGTGTTCTCCGTCGACGGCGGCATTGGGCCGCTGCTCAACTCGCTGCAACGCGCCGCGTGGTACACGTTCATCACGGTGGCCATGTCCGTGCTGTGCGGTTATGTGCTGGCGCGCTATGAGTTCCCGGGCAAAAAGTTCTTCATCGTCGCCATCATCGCGGCGCAGGTGGTGCCCAGCGTGCTGACGCTGATCCCCTCCTACATACTGGTCTCCCGCATCCCCTTCATGGGCGGCAACAACTGGCTGGGTCAGGGCGGACACGGCCTGATCAACAACAAGCTGATGCTGTTCCTGCCGCTGGGCTGGGGCAGCCTGCTGTGGGTGTTCCTGTTCACGCAGTCCATGAAATCCTTCCCGCGCGCCATCGAGGAGGCGGCGGAGATCGACGGCTGCGGCTTCTGGCGCATGATGTTCCGCATCCTGCTGCCGCTGCAGGGGCCAATCGTTGCGGTCATCGCCATCAACACCGCGCTGGGCAACTGGAACGACTGGCTGACCCCCTTCCTCTACATCAACAACGTGGCCGATTCCACGCTCACCGCATGGCTCGCAACGCTGACCAGCAACCTGCAGCAGTTCGGTGACAAGGACTACCCCAAGGTGTTCGCGCTGGCCACGATGGCGGTCATTCCGCCCTTCCTGATCTTCCTGTTCTTCCAGAAGTACATCATTCAAGGCATCGCCTCCGCCGGCGTCAAGGGCTGAGGCAAACGAAAAAAACGCCATCCGCTGTGTGTTTTGCAGCGGATGGCGTTTCAGCTTGTCCTGAAGTAGTGCTGGGAATGCGTATTGTGTTACAGCGCATCTGGGGCAGGGCTGGTGCCTGACGGACACCTCATCAGTCGCCTGCGGGCGACAGCGGCAGATTGTCAAGTAAGTGCAACACTTCAAGAGAAGAAAACTTCCTTGGGGGACTTCCATCCGAGACACTTGCGAGGTCTTTCGTTGATGAGGTCGACAACAGCTTGAAGCTCATCGTCAGAGATGGAAAGGAAATCACAGCCCTTCGGGAAGAAGAAGCGCAGAAGACCATTGAGGTTCTCGTTAGTGCCGCGCTGCCAGGGCGCATGAGGGTCAGCGAAGTATATGGGAGCAGCAAGGGCTTTCTCCAGCTCTCGGAAAGAAGCAAACTCAGAGCCATTATCCAGCGAAAGGCTGTGTACCGGTAAGCCCCGAAGTGCTTTGAGCGCTGCTTCCATGGTTTCATCAGGCCGCTTGCTGGTGGTCTTGGCTGCCCGGATGAACCTGCTTTTACGATCCACACAGGAATAAAGGCGTCCTTTACCCGGAGCACCGCATACCGTATCGCCTTCCCAATCTCCTATACGCAAGCGATTTTGTATATCCTCCGGCCAATCCGAGATCCGGCGGTCGGGATGGATGGTATTGTAGAGAGCATTTCTTGTCTGTATTCTCTTTCCTCTGCGGCGAAGATGTGTTTTGCGAGAAAAGCCGCTCAGAGCGTTCCTTTTCAGCCAGCGGTAAATCGTTGAGAAGCCGACCGGATCGTCAGAATGCTGCAGCCGCCAGGTTTCTGCTATGCACTCCGGCGACCAGAACTTGCTCATTGACTCGCGCACATAGATGCCCAGAGGCGTATCTGCGGCCAGCCGCGTCATAGGGTGGCCCTCACGGCGGCGATGAACCGAAAGGATATGCGCACGCCTATGATGATAGCCCTTACTGCTGCTGTTGCGTTTGATTTCCCTGCTGACAGAAGAGGGGGCACGTCCCAGTGCTCTTGTGATCTTCCTGATGCTGTATCCTTCTTCCAAAAGTTCCTGTAGATACTTTCTCTCTTCCAGTGTATAATGTTTGTAGGACAACATGACTCACTCTCCTGTGTTTGTTGGTTTCGTCGCTTACATTCTACACGAGTTGAGCCATGTTGTCTCCCCTTTTTTGGGGTGTTGCACTTCATATGATAATCTGTCAGCTTCCCCTCAAGGGGA
>JAXEXP010000047.1:0-4555 GCA_034113365.1 Candidatus Spyradocola sp. | reverse complement strand
GCGCCCTCTTTTTCTTGCCCGCAGCGCAAAAGCGCGGTATAATGAAACCATCCCATCACACAGAAAAAGGAGGACCTCTCCATGCTGTACACCATTGAGAACGAGCGTTTCCGCGCGGTGCTCAACGATCACGGTGCGGAGTAAGCTGTTGCCCGCAGGCGACTGATGAGGTGTCAGTCAAGCACCACCTCACCCCTATACGCACCCAATTATGCACTACCCTTTTACCAAACCGGCCTTTTCATACCAAAGGAGCTTTTTATGGAGGAAGTATCCGCCCGCACGCTCATGCAGCCCTGCGGCGACGGCAGCGGGTGGTTTGGCCACAACTGGAACGTCAACCTCTACCGCGGCTGCTGCCACGGCTGCATCTATTGCGACAGCCGCTCCTCCTGCTATCAGGTGCACGAGTTCGACCGCGTGCGCTGCAAGGCGGACGCCCTCCCGCTGCTCGAGGCCGAACTGCGCGCCAAGCGCACCCGCGGCGTGGTGGGCCTGGGCGCCATGAGCGACCCCTACAACCCCTTCGAGCGGGACAAGCGCCTGACGCAGGGCGCGCTCCGCCTGCTGCTGCGCTACGGCTTCGGCGTCAGCATCGCCACCAAGTCCGACCTCATCCTGCGCGATGCCTCCCTGCTGCGCGACATCGCGCAGCTGCAGCCCGCCCTTGCCAAGATCACCATCACCGCAGCCGACGACGCCCTCTCCCGCAAGGTCGAGCGCAATGTCTGCCCCTCCTCCGCGCGCTTTGCCGCCCTCGAGCAGCTCAGCGCCGCCGGCGTGTTCGCGGGCATCCTGATGCTGCCCGTGCTCCCCTTCATCGAGGATACGGAAGGCAACCTGCTCGCCATCGTAAAGCGCGCGGCGGACTGCGGCGCGCGCTTCATCTATACCACGATGGACGTCACCCTGCGCGCCAACCAGCGCCAGTGGTACTATGACCGCCTAGACGAGTCCTTCCCCGGCCTGCGCGCCCTCTACGAATCCGCCTACGGCGAGCGCTACGTCTGCCCCTCGCCCCGCGCCCGCGAGCTGACCGCCCTCTTTACCGACGCCTGCGACCGCCACGGCATACTCTGCCGCATGCCCGACATCATCGCCGCCTCCCGCGCGCCCTACACGCCCACGCAGCTCTCCCTTTTTGATTAACCTCAACTATACAAAACAATCACGACACCTGTCTTTACACTTGTCGTCATTTGCGCTATACTACCCTCCAGCGATCGATTTTTCGTCTGGAGGTTTTTTACGCATGACGCAGACCAAGCAGAAAAAGACGCTCGTCCAGTGGCTCAAATGGGCAGGCAACCGCTACTTCATCCAGGCAATGAGCTCCATGGCGCTGGGGCTGTTTTCCTCGCTCATCATCGGGCTGATCCTCTCGCAGTTGTCCAAGGTGCCCTTCCTGGGCTGGCTGGCCCCGTTTGCCGAGGTCGTGTCAGCCTCCTCGCCCGTCGTGGGCGCGGCCATCGGCGTCGCCGTCGCGCACGGCCTTGCCGCAAAGCCGCTGACGCTGTTCTCCTCCGCCGTCACCGGCGCCATCGGCTACAACCTGGGCGGCCCCGTGGGCGCGTTCCTCGCCGCCGTGGTGGGCGCGGAGCTCGTCGGGCTCGTGGCGGGCAGAACGCCGGTGGACATCGTGCTCGTGCCCATCGTCACCATCCTCTCGGGCGGCCTTGCGGGCACGCTGGCAGGCCCTCCCGTCTCCGCATTGATGACGGGCCTGGGCTCGCTCATCAACCGCGCCACGGCGCTTGCGCCCGTGCCCATGGGCATCGTCGTGTCCACCGTGATGGGCCTTGCGCTCACCGCCCCCATCTCCAGCGCCGCCATCGCCATCTCGCTGGGGCTGGACGGCCTGGCCGCGGGCGCCGCCGCCGTGGGCTGCTCGGCGCAGATGGTCGGCTTTGCCGTCGCCTCCTACCGTGAGAACAAGCTGGGCGGCCTCGTCGCGCAGGGCATCGGCACCTCCATGCTGCAGTTCGGCAACATCTGCCGCCGCCCGCAGATCCTCATCCCGCCCACCCTCACCGCCGCGATCCTCGGCCCCATTTCCACCGCGGTCTTTGGCATGGTCAACAACTCCATGGGCGCGGGCATGGGCACCAGCGGCCTGGTGGGCCAGTTCGGCGCGTACAGCGCCATGACGGCGGCGGGCTTCACGCCGCTTGCCACGCTGAGCCTCATCCTGCTGATGCACATCCTCCTCCCCGCCGCGCTGAGCCTGCTCGTCAGCGAGGGCCTGCGCCGCCTGGGCTGGATCCGCCCCGGTGATCAGCAGCTGTCGCTCTGAGCAAAATAAATTCACACAAAAGAAGCGCCTCGTGCCGTGCAAACGCCTTGCACCGCCGGGCGCTTCTGTGCTACAATGTCCCGGAAGAACAGTGTATCCATGGAGGAATCAGTCTATGGCCAAAAAGAACAACCGCATTTTATGGCTCGCGCTGACCACGATCGCCGCAGTGGTGCTCATCGTGTGCGCAGGCCTCATCGCGCGCCAGATCTACGAGGGCCAGCGCCAGCAGGAGGTGGACAACCGCATCACGCTGCTCGCGCGCCCGTCGCAGGAGGCGACGGCCGCCCCCACCGCCACCCCCGCGCCCACGCCGGCCCCCAGCGCAGACGTCGTGCCCACGCCCACGCCGGACCTGCCGCCCGTGCCGCAGGTCATCGACTTTAACGCGCTGTACGCCGAAAACGAGGAGATCTTCTCCTGGATCCAGGTCGACGGCACCAAAATCGACTACCCCGTGCTCTGCCGCCCCGACGACGACACCTACTACCACACCCACAACGTCGAGCACGAGAAGGTCACCGCCGGCTCCATCTACATCCAGGCCAGCGTCAATTCCATGGACTGGTCGGATTTCCACACCGTGGTCTACGGCCACAACATGCGCAACGGCAGCATGTTCGCCGGCCTGCACGACTTTGAGGACGGCGACTTCTTCGACGAGCACGATTCCGTAGTCATCTACACCCCCACGCGCCGCCTCACCTACCGCATCTTCGCCGCCTACAAGCGCGACGACGCCCACCTGATGAAGCGATTCGACTACTCCACCGAGCAGGGCCGCCAGGCCTTCCTGGACGACATCTTCTCGCACACCGGCCACTTCCGCTCCGACGTCGCCGTCACCACCGACAGCCGCATCCTCACGCTGTCTACCTGCGTCGGCGGCGAGGACGACAAGCGCTACGTGGTGCAGGCCGTGCTTACCGAGAACGCCCCCGTCGAATGACCCGCCTTCCTCCCAAAACAAAAAAAGCTCCCGTTCGCCCTCTCTTCCGGCAAACGGGAGCTTTTTGATGCACATTTACGATTCCAGGAACCGGATCAGCTCCTCCTCGCTGTCAAACCCGTCGTAATCCCCGATCAAGCCGTCCCGGTGATAGAGCACGCCCTGCGCGGCCTTGCGCGCCAGATGCGCAAGCAGCGCCTCCTCGCCGTGCTCGTGCGCATAGGCGGCAAACACGCGCATCCGCAGCGACCGCAGGATGGGCGCGTCGCAGGGGAACTGCGCACAGTCCGCGCAGGTGCCGTGTCCCTTTTCCACGCCGCAGGCGTAGGGCCTGCACTCCGCGCGATCCTTGCAGCCCGCCCGCTTGCAGCCGGGGCAGCCGAACCGCTCGCTGCAATACGCGCACACCAGCCCGCAGTACGCCACCCCGCGGAAGGCCCTGACCTCGTAATAATGCGGGAAGCCCATCATCCCGATCTCCCCGGTAAAGCCGTACTTCGGCAGCGCCGCCCTGCGCACGCCGTCCTCCGGGTGCACCTTGGTCACGATGCGCTGCGTTTCCGGGTACCGCCGGAACCCCTCCTCGCACGCCAGCCCCGCGATGGCCAGTATGTCCGCCTCCCGCTCACGCTCGCTGCACAGGTCCAGCCGCAGCACCAGCGCGCCGCCGTCCTTCATGCAGTATTCCACCGACCCCACCGCGCGGTCCGTCTCCGCATCCACGATGCTCAGCCGCACGATGACCGGATCGCCGCCCCACGCGCGAATCGCCCCGCGCACGCTCTCCGCGTCCTCCATCAGAAAGCTGCCGTGGCAGTTGTCCGCGTTCATGCGCCGCACCGCCTCCGGGTCGCCGTAGCAGCGCAGCAGATCCTCCGCGTCCTCCATCCTCATCTCCCGCAGCCGATACTTAGCCGCCATAACCGTCCCCTCCTCGTGTTTTGTGCCCTCATTCTATCATACCAACTACGTCATCGGTATGTCATAGTCTCAATGCCTAAAAATCCAGAACCAATAAAATACATACATCCTTTGGCTTCCCCTTGAGGGTTTACCCGGAGGGGCAAAGCCCTGGAGGTCGAGCGTTTGGGAAGAAACAGTCCAGTGGACTGCCCCACGGAGGGGCGCAGCCCTGGAGGTCGAGCGTTTTGGAGAAAACAGTCCTGTGGACTGTTCAGCCTGTCAAAAAACAGGCATGTGCTCCCCGGGGATGCATGAAGGGGCCGCAGCCCCTTCATCTTCAATCCGCAGGCGGGGGCGTGTACCCCGCCGAGGAGCGATTTTCTGTACGCTAGGAAAGAATAAGCTGGACG
>JAXEXP010000046.1:0-14671 GCA_034113365.1 Candidatus Spyradocola sp. | reverse complement strand
CGAGCGAGTGCTCGCTGTGTGCGGTCAGGTAGCCGATCCACTTGATCATCTCCGGATAGGCCTCTTTGAGGACGTCGGCGTCGCCGAAGGTTTTCCAGTAATGATAGGGCACGATGATCACCGCCGAGCCCCAGCCGCCCGGCCCGCCGCCTCCGCCCATGAAGGGCGCGGTGTGCTGGACGTGCCCGGTGTCGGGGGCCTGACAGTCCAGTATGTCGCGGATCCACTTGCGGTAGAATTCGCGGCTATCGAGCGTCAGCATCGCGGTGGGCGCGGTGATCTGGCCGTCGCCCGTGTAGCCGAGCCGTTCGCGGTGCGGGCAGTCCGACGGAAAGCTGCCGTGCATGCTGTCCAGCTCGGTGCGGACGTACGCGTTAAACAGGAAATTGCAGCCCTCGCTGTCCGACTCGAAGCCCGCGGTCACCGGGACGTCGGAATGGACGACCACGACCTGCGCGTCGGCAATTTCGCCCTCGACGTCGAAGTACCGAAAGCAGTGCCAGACGAATTTCGGCTCAAACACGCGCGCCGTGCCGTCGCACAGGAAGGTGTCGGTCATGATCTGCGGACGGCCGGACGCGCAGACATGGCCCGCGCCGGTGGACGCGAAGTCGAGCGCGCCGTCCTTGAGCTCCTCCGAGAAGCGCAGCGTGACCTTGCCCACATAGCCGGGCCTGGTTTGGATGCGCACATAGCCGCTGACGTTCTCCCCGGCGTCGTAGATGCCGCCGCGCTTTACCGGCCGGATGGTGCGGATCTGCCGGTCGGGCGCGCCCAGCTCGGGGCAGAGGAGCGCGTCGGGATCGGGCAGCACGGCCACCCTTCGCGGCTCGGTGCGGACGGTCGGGTCGATCACCTCGCCGACGAACAGGTTGGAGTAGACGATCTCGCTGCTGCGCCACGTCTCGCCGCCGTCGGAGAGGAGCGTCCGGTCGGGGAACGCGATGCAATAGATGCACTTGACGCGGTCGCCATAGGACATTTCGCCCTCGGCGACCCTTTCCGTCTGCACGAACCAGCCGCCGCCCAGCTGGATCTCGAGCAGGTTTTCGCCCTCGCGCAGCAGCCCGGTCAGGTCGAATGCCTTGTAGTAGATGCGGTGCGTGAAGCGGTCGCGGCAGGGGTAGGTGATCTTGCTGAAGCTCCGCGGCTCATAGTCGGTCGGGTTGGGCGAGAGCAGGTCGCGCCCGAGTTTTTTCCCGTTGAGCCGGGCTTCAAAATAGCCCAGGCCGGTGACGTACAGCACCGCCTGTTCGGCGCGGCCGGCTCGGAAACTGCGCGAGATGACCGGCGAGGCGCAGGGAATATCCGGGGCGAGCCAGCCTGCGCCGGCAAAGGGGGAGTTTTGCATGGATGGATTCTCCTTTGGGAGCAGATTATGGGGCATCCGGGGACACGCGGGTGCAGGACAGGATCAGGCCGTCGCACGGCGGGATCACATCCTGCGCGCCGTACAGCGCCTGTGCCTGCCAGCCGGGCTGCAGCTGGCCGTCGCAGGCGACAGGCTGATCGCTGTAGTTGAGGATCGCGACCAGGAAGCTGCCGTCCGCCTGCGGGCTCTGCGTCACGCCCAGATAGGGGTTTTCGCAGCGGATCAGGCTCTGTTGGCAGGCCTGCTCCGCGAAGCTCCGGTAGATTTTGTAGTAAGGCTGGGTTTTGTCGGGCTGGAAGCCGCGGGTCTGCAGGGAGGCCATTTGCTCCAGCGGAAAGCCGAGGAAATAGACATTGCCCTTGCCATAGCGGTGCCGGGTGAACACGGGGTTGCCCTCCTCGTTGGCCGCCAGCACCTCTGCGCCGACGCTGGTCACCAGCAGGTCGAAGGTCGCGCGATATTCGATCGCGCCGAAGGGGAAGATCGCGGTGTGCTTGGGCGGGTTCTTGAGCATTCCTCTGGATTCGAGGCCGAACACCGCCTCAAACTCCGTCATGCTGCCGCCGTCGAAGGAGACGTACAGATCGGCGCCCTGCGCGACGTTTTCCAGCACGCGGTTCCACGGGTTGCTGTTGAGCGGCGCCCAGCCGGTGATGCTGGGGATGATGTAGAGCGGGGCGTCCTCCGGCATCTCCTCGGAATTGCGGATGCGGACGTTGAAGCCCGCCTGCTTGGCGAGCAGGACGCAGCTGGTGGCGTTGTTCTGCTTTTCGGCGTCGTGCGGCAGCAGCACCACCGCCTGCGTGTCCTTGGCGCCAAAGTCAGGAAGGCGCTCGAGCAGGCCGCTGACCTGCTTCATTGCGAGCGCGACGGGCTTGGGCTTGCGGTCGACGTCCAGCAGGCCCAGCTGGCGCTCCATCAGCGACCAGCAGTACGGGGACTGCGTCAGCCTCAGATGCTCCATGCCGCACCACCACAGATAGCCCGTCAGCCCGTTGGCCCATGCGGAGAGCACATTGATGCGCAGGAAGTCCGCGGCCATGCGCCGGTTGCCCGCCGTGGAGGAAAACGTGCCCTGCTCCTGGATCATGCAGGGCTTGCCGGAGATGCCGGCGTAGAACTCGCTCTGCGCCGTGGGCAGCAGGGTGGTGCGCATGCCGTTGTAGGGCTCCAGATCGCCCCGGATCGTGGGCGACGGATAGGGGTGCGTGGTCATGAAGTCGCACAGCACGCCCTGATCGGCGAGCATCCAGCTGTCGTTCTCCATGGCGCTCAGGGAGTGCATGCCCGAGCCGATGGGGCGCGCTGCATCCTCCGCGCGGATGGCGTTGCGCACCATCGCCGTCCATGTGTAGGCCTGAAACCGGTCGGCCTCGCCCATGCAGTTGCATTCGTTGCCCAAGTCCCACGCGCAGATATTGGGCAGATCGCGCAGCGCGCGCACCAGCCCGCGCACGTATTTTTCGGTCCACATCAGCACCTCGGGGTCGCTGATGGCGTTCTTGCCCTCCAGCGCGGGCGGCAGGAACATGCGCCCGCTCATCCAGCCCGTCACCAGCGAGACCAGCAGCTTCATGCCGTGCCTCCCGGCGCACGCCGCCAGCTCGCGGAAGCGGTCGATCATGCGGGGATCCAGGCCGTCCGAGTCGGGCGGCATGGGCGTCTCGTCCTCCCCGAACACGTAGCAGCGGAACTGGCTGCGCCACTGGTACTGCTTGCGGATGGGCTGAAAATCCCGCCAGTTCGGGAACACGCGGAGCACGCGCACGCCCACGGCTTCCAGCGCGGCAAGGTCCGCTTCGACGGTCTCGGGCGACCAGTTCCTCCACATGTCCGTGCCGGATTTGGAGTCCCAGTAGTTCACGCCTATGGCAAATGTGCTGTTCATAACGCTCTCTCCTCGGTGTGTTGGCATAGGGGGATGCCTCCATTATATAGCATGTTTTGCGGAAAATACAGTGCAAAAACGCCAGCGTCCGCACCGCTGTTGCGCGGCAGAACGCTCTGTCCTGCAAGCCATGGCATCAATAAAGAGGAAAGAATGGTCAAAAAAGCAGATGAAAACCGCGGCGGAAAGCACACTAATGAAGATGGCTCCCTGCGGGGCGCGGCAGCCCGGAACCGGTCGCGGAACGCCTTGGGCGGACAGCCGTAGCGCTCGGTGAACAGCCGGTAGAAGCGGCTGGGGCTGCCAAAGCCGCACGCGATGCCCACCTCGATGACGGGCAGGTCGCCCTCGAGCAGCAGACGCGCCGCCATGCCCATGCGCTTGCCGTTGATGTACTGCGTGGGCGTCAGGCCGATGTAGCGCCGGAAGGAGCGCGTCAGGTGCTCCTGCGACATGTTCGCCAGCGCGAGCAGGCGGGGCAGCCCTGCGGTTAAATGCTCCGGCTCGTCCATTTTTTCCAGCAGCGCGGACAGCCACTGGGGCAGCAGCGCCTCGGGCGCGGGGCTGACCAGAAACAGCTGGACGAGGTACGGAAACAGGCTGGACATGTACAGCGCGCCCGCCTGCGCGTCGCGGATCCGCTGGCTCTTGAGCAGCTTGTTCTTCACGTCCGACAGCGTCGAGCCCGAGAGCACGCAGTGCAGCGGCAGCGCGGGCGCGTCGAACTGCGCGCGGTCCAGCTGCAGATATTCGCACAGCCGCGCAAACAGCGTGGCGGGGATGCCGATGCTGAGCAGCTCAAAATCGGCATTGTTGAAAACATCATAGCGGTGCACATCGCCGGGGCGGATCAGCACGAAGGAGCCCTCGGTCAGCAGCTGCGAGCGGCCGTTGATCAGGTGCACGGCGCTGCCCTGCGGCACGAGGAACAGCTCGTAAAAGTCGTGCGAATGGATGCGGTAGGTGGACGGCACGCCGAACTGGTGCAGCACGCGGCCGCCGCTTTCCCGCAGCATCTCCTCCGTCAGCTGCAGCCGTTCGATCGTATCGGGCATGCGCTCCACCGCCTCTTCAAACTGTATCGCTTTCCCATCCAGTATAGAAAACCCGCCAGGAGAAATCAAGGGTTTCCGCATCAATAAAGAAGAAATCACGGACGCAGGAGGGGTACACCACGTTCAAGACCGATCCGCAAAAACTGCACAATGCGCTGGAGTTCACGCGCATCTACAAGGAAAACAGCGGGGACGTCGCGCTGCGCGAGGCACGCTGCCTCGATTTCCAGCTCGAGCACATCCTGGTGCCGATCGACGAAAACGACGTCATCGCGGGCCGCTACGAGCACGACTTTGTGGGCTTCTCCTCGCAGGTGGGCGGCTACTCGCTGCTGGGGCCGGGCTACACCTACTACTTCAACGACTACGAGTTCATGCAGGCCGTGCAGGCGTGCGACGCGCGGCTGACCACCGCCGAGAAGTTCGCGCTGCAGGCGCTGGAGGCGTACTGGCAGGAGGAATGCACCGTCCGCAAGCTGGACGTCGCCTTTGCCCACCGCTACGGCCACCTGCTGCCCAAGGGCTACCCGGGCCCGGGCGCGGCGAACTGCGGTTGCCGCGTGGCCGGCACCAACGTGGACTTTGAAAAGCTGATGCGCCTGGGCTTTGACGGACTGGACCGCGAGATCGACGAGATGGCGGAGAAAAACGGCGCGTCCACGTTCTACGACGCGCTGAAAATGTGGGTCGAGAGCCTGCGCAAGGCCTGCGCGCGCTACCGCGTTCAGGCGCTGGCGCTCGCCGAGCAGGCGCAGGACCGCGAGGCAAGGCAGCGCCTGCTGAACATGGCGGACGCGCTCGATGCGATCCGGCACCGCGCGCCGCGCACCTTCCTGGAGGGCGTGCAGCTGATGTGGATCTACTCGGTCAGCTCCGACCTGATGAACTACGGCCGCATGGACGACTACCTCGGCCAGCTCTACGCGGACGACGTGGACGCCGGGCGCATCACCGAGGAGGACGCGGTGCGCATCGTGCTCGGCCTCTACAAGCACTTCAAGGAGATCAACAAGATCCACGACTGCCGCGTGATCATCGGCGGCGTGGGCCGCCGCCACGCCGAGGCCGCCGACCGGCTCGCCATCGTCATCATGGAGGCCTCGCGCAGGTTCCACGAGACGGTGCCGCAGCTCACGCTGCGCTATTACAGCGGCATGAGCGAGGCGGTGTTCCGCAAGGCGATGGAGGTCAACGCGGAGGGCACCACCTTCCCCATCATCTACTCGGACGACACCAACGTGCCCGCGGTGGAGCGCAGCTACGGCATCTCCCGCGAAGAGGCGGAGCAGTACGTGCCCTTTGGCTGCGGCGAGTTCGTGCTCGTCGGGTGCAGCGTGGGCACGCCCAACAACGGCGTCAACGCGCTCAAGGCGCTGGAGATGACGCTGCACAACGGCCTGGACAAGTGCCAGAACGTGTTTTGCGGCGTCAAAACCGGCGAGCTTGGCGAGTTTGACACGTTTGAAAAGCTGTACGACGCGGTGCTGCGCCAGTTAAAGCCCTTCATCGAGCAGGTCGCGGTGCACAAGTACCTGAACTACAAGGTCGCGGGCGAAAACGCGGCCTACCTGCACCTGTCCCTGCTGCTGGACGACTGCATCGCGCGCGGCAAGGCCGTGTTCGACGGCGGCGTGCGCTACCTGAACGCGTCGAGCGAGCTGTACGGCATCATCAGCTGCGCGGACAGCCTCACGGCGATCAAAACGCTGGTCTACGACCAGAAGCGCTTTACGCTCGAGGAGCTGGTGCACATGCTGGACTGCAACTTCGAGGGCTACGCGGCCGAGCGCAAGCTGTGCCTGGACGCGCCCAAGTACGGCAACGACGACGACGTGGCCGACGGCATGGCCACGCGCCTGTTCGCAGATCTGTCCGACCTGACCGTTGCGGCTGGCAAGGCGGCGGGGCTTGACAACTACAACATCGTCAGCGTCAACAACTCGATGAGCGCGGAGTGGGGCAACTACTGCGACGCCTCGGCCTGCGGCAGACTGCGCGGCAGCGCGATGGCCAACGGCAACGGCGTGTCCGCGGGCGCGGACAAGAGCGGCATCACGGCGCTGCTCAACTCCATGTCCAAGTTCGACAACACCAAGCACGTCGGCGTCATCAACAACGTGCGCTTTACCAAGGACCTGTTCGTCGGCTCGATGGACAAGGTGGGCGCGGTGCTCAAGGCCTTCTATGAGAACGGCGGCGTGCAGACCAACCTGTGCGTCATCGGCCGGGACGACCTGGAGAACGCGATGGCGCATCCCGAGGACTACCAGAACCTGCTCGTGCGCATCGGCGGCTTCAGCACGCGGTTCGTCACGCTGAGCCCCATCGTCCAGCGCGAGATCATCGAGCGCACCACCTACGGCGCGTGACCGGCGCAAGGGAGGCCGTTTTTCCCATGAAAAGCCTGATATTCGACATCCAGCGCTTCTGCGTGTACGACGGGCCGGGCATCCGCACCACGGTGTTCTTCAAGGGCTGCAACATGCGCTGCGCCTGGTGCCACAACCCCGAGAACTTCTCGACCGCGCCGGAGCTGCTGTTCCGCGCCGAAAAATGCACCGCCTGCGGGGCGTGCGCTGTCTGCCCGCAGGGCGCGCACAGCTTTGCGGATGGCGCGCACACCTTCCACCGCGAACGCTGCACCGCCTGCGGCGCGTGCGCCGGGCGCTGCCCCAACGGCGCGCTGGAGCTCTCCGGCCGGGAAATGACCGCCGACGAGGTGATGAAGGTCATCGATAGGGACGCAAAATACTACAAGTCCTCCGGCGGCGGCGTGACCTTCTCGGGCGGCGAGGCCTCGATGCACTTCGAGCTGCTCGTCCAGCTGCTGACCGCCTGCCGCGCGCACGGCTACCACACCGCGCTGGAGACCAACGGCCTGATCCCGCCCGAGCGCCTGAACGCGCTGCTGCCGCTGGTGGAGCTGTTCCTGTTCGACTGCAAGCACACCGACCCGGCGCAGCACCTGCGCTGGACGGGCGCACCGCTGCAGCCGGTGCTGGACACCCTCGCCGCGCTGGACCGCGCGAATGCCAACGTCGTGCTGCGCTGCCCGGTGATCCCCGGCGTCAACGACACCGACGCGCATTTTGCGGCCATCCGCGCGCTCAAGCGGCAGCACCCCTGCATCCAAAGCGCCGAGATCATGGCCTATCACGACATCGGCAAATCCAAATGGGACGCGCTGGGCGCGCCGTACGCGCTCTCGGCGCTCAAAACCGTTTCGCCGGAGCAAAAGCGCCTGTGGGAGGCCCGCATCGCCGACTGACCCCCCTCCCCACGCAAAGAGCGGACCGCAGCGCAGCAGCTGCGGTCCGCTCCAATGGCTGTGCGGCCGAAGTTCCGTGTCCGGGCCCGTCTGCACAGACAGCAAGGCCCGCGGGTCTAGAGCATTAGCGACAGCAGGGCATAGAGCCAGTGGGCCACAATGCCCGCGCAGAGCCCGCCGATGGTATGGCTGAGGATGGCCTTGCTGATCAGATTGCTGCAGCCCAGGCTGTTCATCATGGACACATGGGTGCTCAGGTATCCGCTCCAGCACATGCACATGGAGGTAAACACCGCGATGTCACCGGCGTTGGCCAGCCCCGACGCCACCAGCTGGCCCGCAACGCTGGTGGCCGCGCCAGCGGCGCCCAGTGCGGTGATGGGCACGCCGATCGTCTCCGGAGAGGAGAAGCCATAGAGCGGCTTGAGAACAAAGCTGAGCTTGTCCGCCAGCATGGGCAGCAGCCGGATGCCCTCGTAGGCTGCGCCGGTATAGGTCCCGTCCGCGCTGGCGCCGTTGGTCAGCATCATGACGATGGTGCAGATGATCAGCACGCCGGGGATGATGCTGACGCCCATCCGGACGCCGGACATGCCGCCCTCCAGCAGCGCGCCCATCAGGCGGCTGCCCACGCTGCCGGGGCGAACGGGACGCATGTTCTGCAGGGTGGGCGACGTCTCGCCGTGGGGCACCATGTCCTCCTCCCTGCCGCAGATCCGAGCGGTAAAGCCCAGCATGATCCGGGTGCTGATCACGCTGCCGACCACGGCGCCCAGCAGCCCCACCAGCACCGCCAGCCCGTAGGACTCGCCGGAGACGTTGGACAGGCTGATCATGTAGGTGCACACGATCATGCCCATGCCGAAGGATGTGCCCAGATTGGTCAGCGCGGGGAATTGATAGCGCTTGAACAGGCTCTTGAAATACTGATCGTCCGCCAGCGTGAGGATCGCCGGGTTGTCGGACAGGAACGTCGTCACCACGCCCAGGGAGGCGGCGCCCGGCAGGTGGTACAGGGGCTTCATCAGCGGATTGAGCAGCCGGTTCGCCAGCGACACCACGCCAAATTCGGAAAACAGCGCCGAGACCGCGCCCATCAGCACGCAGATCGCCGTCAGGTACAGCACCGTGTCGATCAGCAGCGAGTAGGCCGTGTTCATCAGGGTATTGACCGCGTTGAGCAGCCCCATCCTCCACACGAACGCGCCGAAGCACCCGAGAAATACGGCGATAAAGATGAAGCTCTCTGCGGAGATCTCCTTTTTCATTGGGATCTGCGCCGTCGATGTATCGCGTTGCATCGTGGTTCCTCCTGTCGCAACCGGTTGTTTTTGAGCCGTTACTATCATAAATTATTTTCTCCGAATAGTAAAATTAGAGTTATTACGAAGGATGTGAGAAATATTTATGAATATCACTACTTGTGAGATCATCATCAAAATCGCCCAGCTGAAGAACCTGACCCGGACGGCGGAGCACTTCGGGTACACGCCGTCCCGGATCAGCCAGATCCTCAAATCCGCGGAGGAGGCGTGCGGCCTGACCCTGTTTCACCGGGGAAAAACCGGCCTTGCCGCCACCAGGGAATGCGAAGAGCTGCTGCCCGTTCTGCAGGAGCTGATGCGCAGCGAGCAGCGGTTTCAGGAAAAGCTCTATCAGCTCAAGCACATGCAGACGGGCATGATCCGCATCGGCGCCTTCACCAGCCTCTCCTGCCACTGGCTGCCGCAGCGCCTGAAGGCGTTCAACACGGTCTGCCCGAATATCCGGTACGAGCTCAAGCTGGGCGACAGCGCGCAGATCGCGGATTGGACGCGAAACGACAAGATCGACCTGGGCCTGGTGACCGATCCGCAGGCCGCCGACCTCGAGTACATCCACCTGATGGAGGACACCTTTTCCGTGATCCTGCCGCAGGGGCATCCGCTGGCCCAGTGTTCCGCCCTGTCTTTGGATCAGCTGCGGCAGGAGCGGTTCATCTTCCTGGAGCCGGAGGACAACCAGGCCGTGGAGGACTGGATGGCGCACAATGGCTTTCTGCCCCACATCCAGTACCGGGTAAAGGACGATTACACCATCATGGCCCTGGTGGAAAACGGGCTGGGGATCAGCATACTGCCCAATCTGGTGCTCAGCAGGATGCCCTACCGGGTGCACGCCGTGGGCTTGCAGCCCCCCTGCACGCGGCAGATCGGGATCATACTGCCCAAAAACGGCTCCGTCTCCCCGGCAACGCGGTATCTGATCTCATTCTGGAAGCAGGAGCGCGAGCGCGACGCGGCGCACGCGGCGTCGTCAGCAGGCGCAGAAGCCGGCCTGCGGCAGGGATCATAGCCCTGCCCAAGCAAGCCCCGCAAAAAGGACGGGATGCGGAGCTCCACCGCTCCGTCCGTGCGGGCTGTCCCCGGCGCCAAGACGCCGTCCAAGGTGCACCGCGCCCATCCCGCGTGCGCCCAGCCACACCGCCGAGGATACCTGCAGCGCGCTTTGTGTCGTATCCCATGACAGCCCATCCCGTCGGAATACGCAAAAACAGGAAAAATCCGCACCGTCTTTCATTCCGCTCATCGCTTTTCATCCCCCAAGCGAAACGGTCGAGCCCTCCAAAGCCAGCGGAACATCCGGCATAAGGTCAAAATAACTCCTCACTGCCATTGCGGCGTCGAGGAGTTTCTTCATAATTTATCGGCATCCCTGCGCGCTCGGATCGGGCGCACAAAAGCGGCCGCTTGCGGCTCTCTCAGTGTTCCGGCTGTCTCTCGTCCCCGAGGAAGAACACCGCCACCGTGCCGGGGCCGCAGTGCGAGGCGATGATGGTCCCGATGTCGCAGATCCTGACCTCTCCCTTGATGCCGGGGAACCGCTCGAGCAGCGCCTGCCTGGTTTTCTGCGCATCCTCCGGGCACTGGGAGTGGCAGATCCAGCACTTCCCGTTGTAGTTCCGGCCGCCCTGCGCGTGCTGCTCCATGGTGTCCAGCGTGGTTTGGATCGCGCGCGCCTTGCCGCGCACCTTGATGTATGCGATGATCCTGCCCTTGTCGTCCAGCCGCATGATGGGACAGATGCCCAGGATCGTCGCGATCATCGCCGTCGCCCCCGACATCCGCCCGCTCCGGCGGTAATGGTCCAGCTCCGTGGAGAAGAACTGATGGTGGATCTTCTTTCGGTTCTCCTCGACCCATTTCACGGTCTCCTCCATGGTGCATCCGCTGTCCCGCAGGTCCGCGGCATCGTCCACCAGCATGCCGTAGCCCGAGGAGCTGCACAGGGAATCCACGACCACGAGCTTCCGGTCGGGGTAGCGCTCCCGCAGCCGCTCCGCCGCGCGCTCTGCGTTGCGGACCGACTGCGTCATCCCGGAGCCGAACGCGATGTGCAGCAGGTCGCCGTTGCGCAGCTGCTGATCAAAGAACTCCTCGTACTGGTATTCGTTGAGCTGCGAGGTGGCGGGAAACTTGCCCTCCTTCAGGATCTGATAGAAGCGGGGCAGCGCGTCGGGGTCGCGCAGCATGTCGTCGATGTACTCCACGCCGTCCACCGTATAGGTGTAGAACAGCACGGGGATGTTCCTTCCGTCCACATAGTCAAACGGCAGATCCACCGTCGATTCGCAGGACAGGATAAACTTCGGTTCCATAGGCTCTCCTCCTTATCCGCATTCAGACGTCCGCTTCCCCGGACTGGATGACGCTTTTGACGCTTTCAAACAGCCTGAGCAGCGCCTCCACATTTTGGCAGCTCGCGTCCAGGTATTACTATCGCAACACCGATTACGGCATCATCTACAGCGGCGGTATCGCGTCGATGGGCGATTTTGCGATCATCCCCGGCCCCAACGTCAAGCACCCGCAGGGAATCCGGGAGCTTACGGACTTCATGATGGCGGGAGCCCTCTGCCCGGACTATCTCCATGAGCTGTTCGGGATGCACACGGAGTACGCCCTCAAAAACGCGGCGCTGATCCATCAGGCCTGCGGCGAGAAGATCCAGGCCATCTACGTCTCCGGCACGGACTTTGGCACGCAGTCCGGCCCCTACATGTCGCTGGACTCCTACCGGGAGTTCTACAAGCCCTATCACACCCGCACCAACCGCTGGATCTACGAAAACACCCAGTGGAAGGCCTTCTTCCACAGCTGCGGCGCGGTTTCCGCCTTCCTGCCGGATTTCTACGAGGCGGGGGTGGATATACTCAATCCGGTGCAGCTTTCCGCAGCCGGCATGGACGCCGTAACGCTTAAGGAAAACTGGGGCGACAAATTCGTATTCTGGGGCGGCGGCGTGGACACCCAGAAAACCCTGCCGTTTGGCACCCCCGAGGAGGTCTATAAAGAAACCACCGACCGGCTGAAGCTCTTCTCCCGCGGCGGCGGCTTCGTGTTCAACACCGTCCACAACATTCAGGCCAACGTCCCGGTGGAAAACATCGTCGCCATGTTCCGGGCGGTTTCGGACTTTCGCAGCGCCGAGCGCTGAGCGCGCCATGGATGCTCTCCATGGCAAAATTTGTCTAATTGGCGATTTACTTATCTATGGCGCGATGATATAATCAGAGGGCAAATCTTGATTGTGAGGCCTCCATATGAAAAAAGGGTACAAGTTATCTGACGCCGCGTTCCAGTTGAGTGGAAAAATGCCCATTTCTCAGGCGATTTTTCTCGGTTTGCAGCACGTGCTGGCGATGTTTGTCGGAAACCTGACGCCACTTTTGATCATCACGGGCGCCTGCGGGATCGCAAGCGGCGAGTTTGCGGACCTGCAGCTGCATTTGCTGCAGAACGCCATGCTGGTCGCCGGCATCGTCACGCTGGTTCAGCTGTTTTCCATCGGGCCGGTCGGCGGCAATGTGCCCATCATCATGGGCACGTCGTCCGGGTTCATCGGCGTGTTCAAATCCGTCGCGGCGACGATGGGCGGCGGCGTGCTGGCATACGGCGCGATCATGGGCGCATCCATCATCGGCGGCCTGTTTGAGACCGTGCTGGGCTTCTTCCTAAAGCCGTTGCGCAAATTCTTCCCTCCCGTGGTCACGGGCACTGTCGTGATGTCCATTGGTCTTAGCCTGATCTCCGTGGGCATCAACTCCTTCGGCGGCGGCAATACGGCGATGGACTTTGGCTCCATGGAGAACCTGCTGCTGGCCATTTTTGTGCTGGTGATGATCCTGCTCTTCAAGCATGGCACGAAGGGCTTCCTCAGCTCCTCCTCCATACTGCTGGGCATCGTCTGCGGGTATGCCGCGGCCTTTGTGATGGGGCTGATCCTGCCCACCACCGGCGTCACCGCCGACGGCGTGGAATACACCAAGGCATGGGTGCTGAACTGGGACAAGGTCGCAAGCGCAGACTGGTTCGCGCTCCCCCAGCTCATGCCCGTAAAGCCTGTGTTTGACCTTCGGGCGATCCTGCCGGTGCTGATCATGTTTGTGGTGACCGCAGTGGAGACCGTGGGCGACATTTCCGGCGTGATGGAGGGCGGTCTGAGCCGTGAAGCGACCGACCGGGAGCTGTCCGGCGGCGTGATGTGCGACGGCCTGGGCTCTTCCTTCGCCGCGCTCTTCGGCGTGCTGCCCAACACCTCCTTCAGCCAGAATGTCGGCCTGGTCGCCATGACCAAGGTGGTCAACCGCGGCGCGCTGGCCGTCGGCGCCATCTTCCTGATCCTGTGCGGCCTGTGTCCCAAGCTGGGCGCATTGGTCTCCATCATGCCCCAGTCCGTGCTGGGCGGCGCTGCGGTCATGATGTTCTCCTCCATCGTGATCAGCGGCATCCAGCTGATCACCAAAGAGCCGCTGACGGGGCGGAACCTGTCCATCGTGGCCGTCGCGCTGGGCGTGGGCTATGGCATGGGCGCCAATCCGGGCATACTGGCCCAGGCGCCGCAGGCCATTGAGCTGATCTTCGGCGGTTCGGGCATTGTGCCGGCCGCCATGGTCGCCATTTTGCTCAACATACTGATCCCGAAGGAAAAGCGCGCGGCCTGACGCTCCGTGCCTTAACCAAAAAACGATCTGCCATCTCACGGCAGATCGTTTTTTTGCAGCAGTCTGTTCAGCGCCTCCGGGGTGTCGGCGTCCATCAGCTCGCAGGCGTCCAGAACCTCCATCATCGCCACGCGGTCCGGGTATTTCCTGGCCACCCAGCCGCCGCCCTTGCCCTCGGGCAGGGTGAGCAGCTCCGGAAATGCCCACGCGGGGAACAGCACCGGCGCGCCCGGGGCGGCATCAACACAGGGCCGCCAGATGCGGTCGGGCCCGTTGACCGCGGACAGCAGGAGCGCGGCGATGGTCTCGCGGCGCAAAAGCGGCTGATCCGCGGGGCAGAACATGCACCCGTCCACGGAGCCGACCGCCTCCATGCCCAGCCGCACGGTATCGCTGCGATGGGGAAGATCGTGCAGCACCACCTGGATCCCGCGCGACCGGCACAGTTCCGCGGCGTCCGCATGGCGCGTCACCACGACGCGCCTTGCAAAGAGGCCCTCGGTGGCGTCGAGGATTCTGCACAGCAACGGACTGCCCGCAAAATCCGCCATCAGCTTGTTGCCGCCAAAGCGCCTGCCCAGACCGGAGGCCATGATCACGCAGCCGCAGCTGCCAAACGGCCGATCCAGATCCACCAAAAATACGTCCTCCCGGCCGCACAGCTCCCGCAGGAAGGGAAGCTCCTGCTTGCGCACCGCAGCGGCGACGCGCTTGCGTTCCAGCAGAGTGCGGATGGCATCCAGGTACTCCTGCTGCTTATCCGGTGGGATCATTCCGTCGGAAAGGGCCGTGGCATATCCCGCCACCGTAGTGATCGGCGTCCGGAGATCATGGGCAATATCCGACAGCATCAGATTCCGCTTCCGGTCAAATTCCCGCTTTGCCGCTTCCCGCACATCCTGGATCTTCGTAAATTCCCGGGTAACAATGCGGGCATACACAAATGCGCCCAACACAAAAGGAAGCAACAACAAAAACACGGCCACGAACAGATACAGGAAAAACAAGATCCGACGTCCACCGTCCAGATGCGTCATCCCTCCATCCCCGCGCACCGCCGGAGCCACATGTCCCGTCAACCGGTCCACCGCTTCTCCCATCCACT
>JAXEXP010000045.1:0-41587 GCA_034113365.1 Candidatus Spyradocola sp. | reverse complement strand
AAATCCCGCCTCGTCGCCCTCGTCCAGCAAGCGCGTCACATTCTCATACACCAGCCGCGCGTGCGAGTGGATCACCGACGGAAAGATCCGGTAGCTCCGCACCACGCCGTCCCGGTCAATCTCCATCATGCACGTCAGCGTCAGCCGGTCCACGTCCGGGTTCAGCGAGCACAGCCCGTTGGACAGCGCCTCGGGCAGCATCGGCAGCACCTGCCCCGGCAGATATACGCTCGTCGCCCGCCGCAGCGCCTCGCCGTCCAGCGCCGTCCCCGGCCGCACATAATGGCTCACGTCCGCGATGTGCACGCCCAAACGCCATCCGCCCGCCGTCCGCTCGATGGACACCGCGTCGTCAAAGTCCTTCGCGTCCGCGCCGTCAATGGTGAACGTGTTCAGCACGCGCAGATCCTCGCGCCCCGCAAGCTCGCCTTCCGCGACCTCCTGCGGCAGCGCATTCGCCTCGTTAAGCACGTCCTCCGGGAATCCCTCCTCCAAGCGGTGCTGCCGGATCAGCGAGCGCACGTCCGTGCCCACGTCGTCCTTGTTGCCCAGCACCTCGATCACGCGCCCGCGCGGGTTGCGCCCCCGGCTCGACCACTGCGTCACGCGCACCACCACCTTGTCGTCGGCGCGCGCGTGCATCCGGTCCTGCTTGGACACGTATACGTCCATGCTGATGCGCTTTTCGTCCGGCACCACATACGACGCTGTGCCGTCCAGCTCGAACGTGCCCACGATCACGTCGTTGAAGTGCGTCAGCACCCGCACGATCTCGCCCTCGCGCCGCCCCGCGTTCGTGATGCGCGCCAGCACCGTGTCGCCGTGCAGCGCGCCGCCCATGGCGTCCGCCGGGATGAACAGATCCTCGCCGCCCGCCTCGGGGATCACAAACCCGAATCCCCGCGCGTTGCCCTGCAGCCGCCCGCGCAGCAGCCCCAGCGTCTGCGGCAGCGCCCAGCGCTCCTTGCGCGTGCAGAACAGCAGCCCTTCGTCCTCGAGCCCCTCCAGCACGCCGCTCAGCACGCCCGCCTCCAGCCCCAGCGCCTGCGCGATCTGCTCGCCGCGCTTGGGCCCTTCTTCCTCCAAATAGCGCAGGATCTCGTCCCGTATGCGCTGCATTTCGTTATTCTCCATAAAAAATGCTCCATTTCTGTTTTCTCGATGATAGTATAGCACAGGGTTTGTAAAAGAAACCACCGCGTCCGTGTGAACAACATAAAAAACGGGATGAGTCGCTGTGACCCATCCGTTCAGGCTGTCGAAAGGACCTGTGCAGACGGCAGCGCTGTAAGCCCTTTGGCTTCCCCTTGAGGGGAAGCTGTCGCCCGCAGGCGACTGATGAGGTGTCCGTCAAGTGCAGCCTCACCCCAGACGCACTGAATCACACTATGTCCCTTGCGGCACCGCTCTTTCGACAAAAAACGGGATGAGTCGCTGTGACCCATCCCGTTTTGCGTCTTTTCCAAGCCTTACGCGAAGCGCTGCAGTATGACCAGCACGACGGCCAGCACCATGAACACGGTGCCCGTGATCTTGGTCAGCAGCTCCATCTTGCCCTCATAGCTCGCGGCCTTCTTCTTGCCGAAGAAGGTCTCCGCGCCGCCGGCGATGGCGCCGGACAGACCCGCGGACTTGCCCTGCTGCATGAGCACCAGCACGACCAGTGCCAGGCAATCCAGACCCAGAATGATGCTCAGAATGATTCTAACCACGTTCATCTTCTTACTATACCTCCCGGATGCACCATGCAGCACGCTTCGCACGGCATCGTCACAATACTTACAAGACTATACCACGTCCCGTGCCAAAATGCAAGCATTTTTTCGGGATTCCCGGGAAAATGGGCTTATGCCCACCACATCGCGCCCTTGTCCTCGAACATCATGACGTCCTTGAGGAACGCGATGGCCTTCTGCAGGCCCTCGTTCGGGGTCATCAGGCTGTCCTCGTGCTCGATGGAGATGGCGTCGTCGTAGCCCACCATGCGCAGCGCGCTCATCATGTCCTTCCAAACCTGATGGTTGTGGCCGTAGCCCACCGAGCGGAAGATCCACGAGCGATGGATCTCGTCGCCGTAGTGCTTGGTGTCCAGCACGCCCTGCGTCTTGGAGTTGAGGTCGTCGATCTTGGTGTCCTTGGCGTGGAAGAAGTAGATGGCGTCGCCCAGGTAGCGGATGGCGTACACGGGGTCGATGCCCTGCCAGAACAGGTGCGAGGGATCGAAGTTCGCGCCGATGATGGGGCCCACCGCATTGCGCAGCTTCATCAGCGTCTCGGGGTTGTATACGCAGAAGCCGGGGTGCATCTCGAAGGCGATCTTCTCAATGCCGTGCTCCGCGGCCCACGCGGCGGTCTTTTTCCAGTAGGGGATCAGCACCTCGTCCCACTGGTACTTGAGGATCTCGGAAAAATCGTCCGGCCAGGGGCAGGTGACCCAGTTGGGGGTCTTGTCCTCGGGCGAGCCGCCGGGGCAGCCCGAGAAGGTGATCACGCGCTTGACGCCCAGCTTCTCGGCCAGAAGAACCGTGTTGACAAAGTCGTCGTGGAACTGCTTGGCCACGGCGGGGTCGGGATGCACCGCGTTGCCGTGGGTGGACAGCGCCGCGATCTCCAGGCCGTGCTTTTCAATGGTGTTCTTGAACTCTGCGATCTTGCTCTCGTCGCGCAGCAGCTCCTCGGGGTTGCAGTGCGCCTTGCCGGGGAAGCCGCCCGCGCCGATCTCCACCGCCTGTACGCCGGAATCCGCCAGGTACTTGCAGGCCTCGTCGAGGCTCCGGTCCGCCAGAAGGACCGCAAAAACAGAAAGCTTCATAGGATCCATCCTCCGTTTCGGTGTGAAAGGGTTTGTCACCCTTTGCTCTGCCTATATTATACATTTCTTTGTGCAAAAGTGCAATGTTGTGTTATAATAAGGCGGTACACTTGTTTAAGGAGGTCAGCACATGGATGTTGCGGCTTTTTTAGAGGAGATCTGCGCCCTGCCAGGTTATTCCGGCATGGAGGGCACGGTCGCCGCGCGCATCGCGCAGGAGTTTGGCAAGTATTCCGACGATGTGCGCATCGACAAGCTGGGGAACGTCCGCGCCACAATGGGCAGCGGCAGTCCCCGCGTGCTCATCTGCGCGCACATGGATGAGGTGGGCCTGCTGGTGTCCGCCGTCGAGGACAACGGCTTCATCCGCCTGTACGACTTTGGTTCTCTTGACCCCAGAATACTCCCCGGCAGCGAGGTGACGGTGTTTGGCCGTCAGCCGCTCTACGGCGTCATCGGCGTCAAGCCCCCGCACCTGACCAACGGCCCGCACAAGGCCGCGCAGGTGAGCGACCTTGCGGTGGACGTCGGCCTGCCCAAGGAGGAGGTCGAGGCCCTCGTGCGCGTGGGCGACCCTGTCTGCTTCCGCGTCCCCCTCACGCGCCTGATGAACGACCGCGCCGCCTTCAAGACCTTTGACGACCGCGCCTGCGTCGCCTCCATGATCGTGGCGATGGAGGCCCTCAGCCGCGTGCAGCTGCACTGCACCGTCGAGTTCTGCGCCACCGTGCAGGAGGAGGTCGGCTCCCGCGGCGCACAGGTCGCCGCCTACGACGCCGCCCCCGACCTGGCCGTCGCCTTTGACGTCTGCCACGCCAACCAGCCCGGCGCGGACCCGTGGGACACCATGCCCATAGATAAGGTCGGCCTGGGCATGGGCCCCACCATCCACCCGGCGATGTTCGCCCGCATGCGCGACACCGCCCGCGACCTGCACGTCGATGTCCAGGTGGACGTCAGCAACGGCAAGACCTACACCGACGCCGACAACATCATGGCCTCGCGCATGGGCGTGCCCACGGCCCTGCTGTCGCTGCCGCTGACCTATATGCACACCATGGTGGAAACCATCAGCCTCACCGCCTGCAAGGAGGCCGGCCGGCTGCTCGCGGGCTTCCTGGCGGGCGTGGACGAGAAATGGGAGGAATGGCTATGCTTCTGAAGGAACTGACGCGCCTGTTCGGCCCCTCGGGCGAGGAGGGCGAGGTGCGCCGCTTTGTCATCGACCACGCCGCTCCCTACGCCGATAAGATCGACGTGGACAACATGGGCAGCGTGATCGCCTGGAAATACGCCAAGCAAAATAAGGAAAACGCCAAAACCGTGATGATCGCCGCACACATGGACGAGGTCGGCTTCATCGTGCAGTACGTCCGCGACGACGGCCTCATCCGCTACATGACCGTCGGCGGCATCGACCCCGCCGTCTGCGTGTCCAAGCGCGTGCTCGTGGGCAAGGACCGCGTCCCCGGCGTCATCGGCTGCAAGGCCGTGCACCTGCAGGAGCGCGACGAGCGCTCCCAGGCCCTCAAGCACAGCCAGCTTTACATCGACATCGGCGCCAAGAACAAGGACGACGCCCTGTCCAAAATCGCCGTCGGCGACTACGTCATCTTCGACTCCGACTACGTCGAGTTCGGCCATGGCCTGGTCAAATCCCGCGCCCTGGACGACCGCGTGGGCTGCGCCGTGATGCTGGAGCTGCTCAAGCACGACTACCCCTGCAACGTCGCCTTTGCCTTCGACGTGCAGGAGGAGGTCGGCCTGCGCGGCGCTCTGGCCACCGCCTTCCGCGTCCAGCCCGACTGCGCGCTGGTGCTCGAGGGCACCACCGCCAACGACACCACCGGCGCCCGCGTCCACGAGGAGATCTGCACCGTAGGCTGCGGCCCCACCATCAGCTTCATGGACCGCTCCTCCATCGCAAATCCCGCGCTCTTTGCACACATGCGCCATCTCGCGCAGGAAAAGCACATCCCCTGGCAGCTCAAGCGCGGCTCCGCGGGCGGCAACGACGCGGGCAGCATCCAGCGCACCGCGGGAGGCTGCGCCACCGTCACCATCTCCGTGCCCTGCCGCTACATCCACAGCCCCGCCTCGGTCTGCGCGCTGTCGGACGTCGAAAACCAATACAATCTGGTCAAGGCCTTTCTGGATGAAGGAGGTAACTACTGATGCTCAAGGAAACGCTGCTCAAGCTGCTCACCATTCCCGGCCCGTCGGGCTATGAGTCCGCCTGCGCCGACTATATCGAAGCCGAAATGAAGCCCTTCGTCGACACCGTCACCCGCGACGTGATGGGCAACCTCATCTGCACCAAAAAGGGCAGCGGCGGCAAGCGCATCATGCTCACCGCCCACATGGACGAGATCGGCTTTGTCGTCACCGCCATCGAAGATAAGGGCTTCCTGCGCGTCACCACGCTGGGCGGTGTCAACCCCAAGGTCACCCTTGCCAGCCACGTCACCATGAAGTCCGGCGCGCCCGGCGTGCTCTTTCAGGAGAGCGGCAGCGAGGGCCAGCTGTTCATCGACGTGGGCGCATCGAATCGTGAAGAGGCCGAGGCCCTCGCGCAGATCGGCGACTGGGCCGTCGTGCGCGGCGTCATCTCCGACATGGGCAATCGCATCGCCGCGCCCTACCTCGACGACCGCTCGGGCTGCGCCGTGCTGATGGAGACCCTGCGCAATCTCCCCGCCACCGACAACGAGATCGTCGCCGTGTTCACCACGCAGGAGGAGGTGGGCCTGCGCGGCGCACAGACCGCGGGCTACGCCGTCGACCCCGACATCGCCATCGCGCTGGACGTCACCATCGCAGGCGACATCCCCCGCGCCAGCGAGACCAATTCCTACGTCGTCAGCCGCCTGGGCAAGGGCGCGGCCGTCAAGATCATGGATCGCGGCATCATCGCCCACCCCGCTGTCGTCGAGGCCATGGAGAACGCCGCGCGCAAGGCGGGCGTGCCGTGGCAGCGCGAGGTGCTCACCGGCGGCGCCACCGACGTGGGCGCCATCCACAAGGGCCGCGGCGGCGTTCCCTCGGGCACGCTGTCCATCCCCTGCCGCTACGTCCACGCCCCCTGCGAGATGGTGGACCTGACTGACATGGAGGGCGCGGTCCGCATCCTCACCGCGATGCTCTAAGGCAGGTCCGCCATGGCAGCCAATCGCAGAAACAACGGCAAAAACCCCATCCTGACGGCGATCCTGACCGTCATTGCGGTGATCCTCGTGCTCATGCGCCTCTTTGACGCCGAGGACCCCGAGCAGGCCGCGGCAAGCGCCCAGCCCACGCCCACAACCACCCCCATCGCGCAGGCCGTACAGCCCACGGACGAGGCCGACCGCGGCATGACGCTGACGGTGCTGGAGGTGGGCAAGGCCGACTGCCTCGTGCTCCAGTGCGACGGCGAGAGCATGATCATCGACGGCGGCAACAACGACGATGAGGCCTACATCCTCGCCCAGCTGGACGCGATGGGCATCGAGTGGTTCAAGTACGCCGTCAACACCCATCCCCACGAGGATCACCTGGGCTCCCTGGACGCCGTGATCAACGCCTACCCCGTCGGGGAGGCCATCCTCTCGCCCAAGGAGCACACCACCGCCAGCTACGAGCGCCTGCTCACCGCCATCGAGGAGCGCGAGGTGCCCGTCCACATCGCGCAGGCGGGCGATACCTTCCAGCTGGGCGGCGCGACGCTGACCGTGCTCTCGCCCGCGGAAAACGCCGACTACGACGGCTATAACGACTGGAGCGTCGTGCTGATGGCCCAGTACGGCGACGTGCGCTACCTGCTGATGGGCGACGCCGAAAAGCCCGTCGAGTCCGACCTGCTGGACAGCGGCATCGACCTGCGCGCCGACGTGCTCAAGGTGGGCCACCACGGCAGCCAAACCTCCTCCAAGAAGTCCTTCCTCTCGGCCGTCAGCCCCACCTACGCGCTGATCACCTGCGACCTGACCGAGGAGGCGGGCGAGCCCAACGAAAAGGTCGCTGGCTTCCTGGACGACCTGGGCATCGAGACGCTGCGCACCGACCTGTCCGGCGTGCTCACCGTCTACACCGACGGGCAGGACGTTGCCGTGTCCACCGAGCGCCAGGCCCCGTAGTCTGTTGTAATTTTCCTGTTAACCCCCGTGAAACGCGGCGCGCGCGTTTTGCGGGGGTCGTTCTGTATCCCGGAACAAAAGCCGGAATAGGAATCCATAAACATGGTAGGATGGTGAATGGAACACACTGTCTGTAAAAATAAATTTCATAATTTGTTAAAAATGGGTTGAAAAATGGACGCGAATCGAATACAATGAAATATATAAAGATCAGTTTTATGTAAATGATGATCGGCGGCATTTACATGAAGGGGCGCTCAGAGTTCGTTTGCCTGGTTCAGGGAAAAAGACAGGGGTGCGCAGGGTGCGCAATCATCATCGAGGGGGACTGACCATGCCGCGTAAGAAATCAGTCAATAAGGAAACGGTAGAGACGGTCGCAAATACCACGTTTGAAGTTTTGCCCTTGCTCCGCAAAAAGCTGCTGCGCATGGACGTGGTGCAGGCGGAGCACAACATGCCCATGTCGCACGTGCAGGTGCTGGCCATGCTGGGCGATTCCGGCGCCATGTCGGTCTCCGAGATCAGCAAGCGCCTGGGCATCGCCAAGCCCAACATCACGCCGCTGATCGACCGCCTCATTGCAGAGGGCTACGTCGAGCGCCGCCGGGATACCGCCGACCGCCGCGTGGTCAACGTCGTGCTGCTGCCCGCGGGCGAGGAAAAGCTCGCCGGCATCCGCGAGACCATCGTCCGCCAGGTGATGCGCTGGACGGGCAACATCCCCGAGAAGGACTTCTTCGAGCTGGAGCACGCGCTGCAGGTCATCTCCAGCGTGCTCAATTCCGCGCAGGTCTGATCCGCAAAACGCTCATAAAAGGACGCTGTTTCCAAACAAAACGGCGTCCTTTTTGCATCATATCAGCCGCTCAGAGCGCATAAAACTGTACCCGAAAGGGGATGAAAACTGCGCCATGAGCGGCTTGTTTTTGTGCATCATCGCCGCCTGCGGGCTGGTCGCGCTGGCCACAGGCCGCCTGGACGCGCTGGGCGCGGAGCTGATGGGCGCGGGCGAGAGCGCCGTCACGCTGGCGCTGACGCTTGCCGGCGCGTACATGCTCTGGTGCGGCCTGCTCAAAATATTGGAGAAATCGGGCGCCACCGACGCGCTTTCCCGCCTGCTCTCCCGCCCCGTCCGCGCCCTTTTGGGCCGCGAGGGCGAGGAGGAAGCCGTGCGCCGCGCGGTGTGCATCAACTTCACCGCAAACCTGCTGGGCCTGGGCAACGCCGCCACCCCCGCGGGCCTGGACGCCATGCGCCGCATGGAAAAATACGCAAAAAACGGCCGTCCCTCGCACGGAATGTGCATGTTTCTGCTCATCAACGCCTCGTCCCTGCAGCTCGTGCCCACCACGGTTCTGTCCCTGCGCTCCGCGATGGGCTCCGCCGATCCGGGGGCCATCTTGCTGCCCGCGCTGGCAGGCTCCGCCGTGTCCACCGCCTGCGCCGTGGGGCTGGGGCTGCTGTGCCGGCGGCTCTTTCCGGCATGATCGCGGCGGTTTTTGCGCTGATCGTGGTGATTTTGGGCGCGATCCGCCGCGTGGATGTGTACGCCGCGTTCGTCGAAGGCGCGCAGGAGGGGCTGAAAACGGCGCTGCGGGTCGCGCCTTACCTGTGCGCGGCGCTGCTGCTCATCGGCGCGCTGCGCGGCAGCGGCGTGCTGGAGCTGCTGGAGCGGCTGCTCGAGCCCGTGCTCACGCGCATCGGCCTGCCGGGGGAGCTGCTGCCCTTTCTGCTGCTGCGCCCCGTGTCGGGATCGGGCGCGCTGTCCGCCCTGCGCGAGCTGATGGAGCGCTGCGGCCCCGACAGCCGCGCTTCCTTCCTCGCCTGCGCCATGATGGGCTCGAGCGAGACGGTGCTCTATGTGATCGGCGTGTATCTGGGCTCGGTGCGCATGCGCTCGGCGCGCTACTGCGTCTGGGCCTCGCTGCTGTCGATGGCGGCGGGCATGGCCGTCGTTCTGCTGGTCACAGGCTGCCTCTAGGGGGCCGCATCCCTAAAAACGGGCACTTTTGGTGCAAAATCCGTAACAAATTCCGTCGAACAGAGACGAATTTTTTCAAAATGCTTGCCAGATATGGGAAATGTGGTATAATCTGGATAGACTATGGAAGGTGGTTTTACATGGCGATTGAACTTTACGCAACGGCAGGCTCGGTGGAAAAGGATCTGCGCAACCATGTGGCGATCGTGGTGGACGCGCTGCGCGCGACCAGCGTCATGATCACCGCCACGCAGAACGGTGTGCGCTCCATCATCCCCGTCAGCGAGGTGGAGGAGGCCGTGGACATGGCGCGCCAGCTGGGCAACCAGCGCGTGCTGCTGTGCGGGGAGAGGCAGGCCAAGCCCATCCCGGAATTCCATCTGTCCAATTCTCCGCTGGAGTACACGCCCGACATGGTGGCCGGCCGGGTCATCGTGATGACCACCACCAACGGCACCCGCGCCATACTGCGCGCGCGGGACGCCAAAATGGTGTTTGCCGGCGGCTTTTTAAACGCCACGGCCGTCGCGCGCGCCGCCCGTGAAAACGGCGAAAACATCGCCATCATCTGCGCGGGCACGGCGGGCAAGTTCTCGCTGGACGACATCCTGTGCTCGGGCGCCATCATCTCCCGCCTGCTGGACATCGACGGCAAGCAGTACATGGACGACCTTGCGCGCACGGCGCTTACGCTGTACGACTCCTACCGGGGAGACCTGCGCGCGTCGCTTGCGGGCTGCACGCATGTGGAGCACCTGCGCGCGCTGGGCATGGAGGAGGACATCCGCTTCTGCCTGCAGGAGGACGTGATGGACGCCGTGCCCTGCTTTGCGGACGGCGTCATGCGCAACTATACCGCTTGACAAGCGATTTGCCGGGCATTATAATGGACGCAGACAATGCTTGGAAGGGAAGAGTAACGCGAGGGCAGGGCCGAAAGAGAGCCGGAGCAGGTGAAAGCCGGCGGCAGCTGTGCGCGCGAACATGGGCCCGGAGCTGCGCGGGTGAAGCAGACGTAATCCGCGACGGTGTGGACGCCGTTATCCGTCCGGCCTGTGCTGGCAGGCAATGAGGTCTGGAGGAGCGATCCTTCAGGCGAAACAGGGTGGTACCGCGAGCCTTTCGCCCCTGCATGACGGGGTGGAAGGCTCGTTTTTTCACCTTCTCCACCTATAAGGAGGTGTCCGCATGGGCAGAATTTATGAAAAGCTGGTTCGGGATCGCATTCCGGAGCTCATCGAAGCACAGGGAGAGATCCCACTGGCAGAAGTTCTGGATGACGAAGCGTACATCCGCTGCCTGGACGAGAAAATGCGGGAGGAGCTCGAAGAATATCTGGAAGACGGCTCCATGGAGGAACTGGCTGATCTGCTTGAGGTGATTCGAGCGGTGATCGCTGCCCGCGGATATACCTGGGACGAGGTGGAAAGAATTCGGGCTGCCAAGGCCCAGCGAAATGGCGCATTTGAAAAGAAACTGTTCCTCAAGAGTGTGAAGCGAATGCTGCCTCAAACGTGATGCAGTGCGTAACCCGCACCCTTCTGGCCGCCGAAGGCGGCCACCTCTCCGCTCCGCACCGAACTTCCCCTTCGGGAAAGTCCGGTGTTCTGGTCGGCTTATTTTCCAGAAACAGTCCACCGGACCGTTTCTTCCAAAACGCTCGACCTTCAGGGCTTTGCCCCTCCGGGGGCGCACCGAAACAGCCCTTCGGTCTGTTCCGGTGTTCCGCATGGCTTCTTCTGACTACGCACCGAACCAGCCGTTCCGGCTGCTCCGGTGTTCCGCATGGCTTATTCTCCATGAACAGTCCACCGGACTGTTCATTCCGAAACGCTCATGCTCCAGGGCTGCGCCCCTCCGTGTGTCAGTCCACGGGACTGGTTATCCCCCAAACGCTCGACCTTCAGGGCTTCGCCCCTCCGCAAAAGGGGAGGCTCGATCCCCACGCCCGCAGGTTCGTGGACAAACGTAAGGTTTTCCCACGCAGGCAGGCGCGAGCGGATTTCGAGCGAAGCCGAGAAATCTCTCAGTACTCTGTATTCCCCGAACGACGTAAAACAACCTTAGGAGGTTTACAATATGTGTGACAACTGTAAGGGCAAGTTCTATGTGACGACGCCCATCTACTATCCCAGCGATAACCTGCACATCGGCCATGCGTACTGCACCACGGCCACGGACACCCTGGCGCGCTTCAAGCGCCTGCAGGGCTACGACACCTGGTTTTTGACGGGCCTTGACGAGCACGGCCAGAAGATCGAGCGCAAGGCCGCCGCAAAGGGCGTGACCCCGCAGGCCTATGTGGACGAGATCTGCGAGAACACCAAGAAGCTGTGGGAGATCATGGACGTCTCCTACGACGACTTCATCCGCACCACCGAGCCCCGCCATCAGGAGGTCGTGCAGAAGATTTTCAAGCGCCTCTACGACCAGGGCGACATCTATAAGAGCGAGTACGAGGGCTGGTACTGCACGCCCTGCGAGAGCTTCTGGACGGAGCGCCAGCTCAAGGACGGCAAGTGTCCCGACTGCGGACGCCCCGTGGAGAAGGCGCATGAGGAGAGCTACTTCCTGAAGCTGTCCAAGTACGCGCCCCGGCTCATCGAGCACATCAAGTCGCACCCCGAGTTCATCCAGCCCGAGAGCCGCGCAAACGAGATGCTCAACAACTTCCTGCTGCCCGGCCTGGACGACCTGTGCGTGTCGCGCACGTCCTTCAGCTGGGGCATCCCCGTCACGTTTGACCCCAAGCACGTGGTCTACGTCTGGGTGGACGCGCTGAGCAACTACATCTCCGCGCTGGGATACCTGTCCGAGGACGACAGCAAGTTCCGGAAGTACTGGCCCGCCGACGTGCACATCGTGGGCAAGGAGATCGTGCGCTTCCACACCATCATCTGGCCCATCATCCTGATGGCGCTGGACCTGCCGCTGCCCAAGCAGGTGTTCGGCCACGGCTGGCTGGTGATGGACGGACAGAAGATGTCCAAGTCCATCGGCAACGTGGTGGATCCCGTGGTGTTGTGCGACCGCTACGGCTCCGACGCCATCCGCTACTTCCTGCTGCGCGAGATGCCCTTCGGCGCAGACGGCAACTTCACCAACGAGGCGCTGCTGGCGCGCATCAACTCCGACCTGGCCAATGACCTGGGCAACCTGGTCAGCCGCACGGTCGCGATGATCGAGAAGTATTACGGCGGCGCGCTCCCCGCCATGGGCGAGCTGGAGGATGTCGATAAAAACGTGATCGCCATTGCAGAGGCGCTTCCCGCCAAGGTGGACGATCTGGTGACCCGCATGCAGTTCTCCTCGGCGCTGGCGGAGATCTGGAAGCTGGTGGGCGAGTGCAACCGCTACATTGACCTTACGCAGCCCTGGGTGCTGGGCAAGAGCGAGGAAGGCCGCGCGCGCCTGAACACGGTGATGTACGTGCTGGCCGAGTGCTGCCGCATCGTCGGCGTGCTCATCACGCCCTTCATGCCCAAGACGCCCGCCCGCATCTTCGAGCAGCTGGGCATCACCGATGAAGCCTTGGGCGCGTGGGACTCCGTGTCGAAGTTCGGCGGCATGGCGCCCGGCACCGTGGTGCACAAGGGCACGGCGCTGTTCCCCCGCATCGATATTGAAAAGGAGATGCAGGCGCTGGCGGCGCTGAATCCCAAGAAGGAAGAAAAGGCCGAAAAGAAGGAAGAGCCCAAGCAGCAGCCCCAGCCCGCCGAGCAGAAGGCGGAGGAGCCCGAGGAGCTGATCGACATCGACACCTTTGCCAAGGTCAAGCTCAAGGTGGCCAAGGTCGTGGCGGCGGAGGCCGTCAAGAAGTCCAACAAGCTGCTCAAGCTGACCGTCAAGTGCGGCCAGGAGACGCGCACCGTGGTCAGCGGCATCTCCACGCACTATTCGCCCGAGGAGATGGTGGGCAAGACCGTGATCCTGGTTGCGAACCTAAAGCCCGCCAAGCTCAAGGGCATCGTGTCCGAGGGCATGCTGCTGGCGGCGGCCGACGACGGCAAGGGCACGCTGCGCCTGCTGACCGTGGACGGCGACATCGAGGACGGCGCGGAGGTGGGCTGAGCATGAGCATCGTCGTTCGCCGCTTCCGTCCGGAGGATGCGGAGGCCGTCGCGGCGCTGATCCGGCGCAACATGCTGGAGGTCAACAGCCGCGACTATCCGCCCGAGAGCATACAGGCGATGGTGGCGTCGCACGACGCGCAGGGCGTGCTGCGCACGGCTTCGTATGCGCACATGTACGTGCTCACCGACGGCGAGGAAGGCGAGATCGTGGGCGTGGGCGCCATCTCCTCCTTCTGGGGGAGCCTGACCGAGAGCATACTGCTGACGATCTTCGTCAAGCCCGAGCTGCACGGGCAGGGTCTGGGCACGAGGATCATCCGGACGCTGGAGCGCGACGAGCTGTTCCTGCGCGCCAGCCGCATCGAGATCCCTGCGTCCATCACGGGCGCGCCCTTCTACGAAAAGATGGGCTATGGGTACAAAAACGGAAGGGTACTGGATGACGAGGGCTTCATCCGCATGGAGAAATACCGATAAAGGGCAAGGACGGGGTGGCTGCGCGCCATCCCGTTTTGCGGTGAGGTGAGAGAGATGTATTTTGACACGCACGCGCATCTGGACGACGAGCAGTTCGACGCAGACCGCGAAGAACTGATCGAACGCATGCAGCGCGAGGGCATCCGTCCGTGCATGACGGTGGGCGCGAACATGCACATGAACCGCATCGCGGTGGAGCTGGCGCAGCGGTACGAGGGCTATCTGTACGCGGCGGTGGGCCTGCACCCGAACGACGCGGACGAGCTGAACGACGACACCATGGCGCAGCTGAAGGAATGGATGCGCCTGCCCCGCGTCAGGGCGTGGGGCGAGATCGGGCTGGACTACCACTACGAGGACAGCCCGTCGCGGCAGGTGCAGCAGGAAGCGTTCGCGGCGCAGCTGGACGCGGCCCGTCAGGCGGACAAGCCCGTGATCCTGCACATCCGCGAGGCGCACGGCGACGCGCTGGCGATGCTGCGCGAGCGCAGGGGAAGCCTGCCGCGCGGCGTGGTGCACTGCTACTCGGGCAGCTGGGAGAGCGCGCAGGAATACCTGGATCTGGGCTTTCACATCTCCTTTACCGGGTCGGTGACGTTCAAAAACGCCGTCAAGCTGGCCGCGGTGTCGGACAGGATCCCGCTGGAGCGGCTGATGATCGAGACGGACTGCCCCTACATGGCCCCCGTGCCGCTGCGCGGGCGGCGCAACGACCCCTGCAACGTAAAGCTCATCGCGCAGTTCCTCGCCGGACGGCGGGGCATGGACGTGGAGGAGCTGGCGCGCGTCACGCGGGAAAACGGACTGAAGCTGTTTGGCATACCGGAACTGGATTGAGAGAGGAGGAGGGCTGCGGCCCTCCTTTTTGCCTGCCGGCGGCGGGGGGGATGGCCCGGGGGCCCCCTCCCGATGGGAGGGGGCCCCCGGGCCGATGGCGTCCTCGACGGACGCCGGGAACGCAGGAGGCGTCTGAGGCCTTCTTAAGGAGCTGCCTGTGGAAACTCTGTTTTTTGGAGAAGTGCGCAGCCTATTTTTTCCTTCAATATCCCTTGCAGTTATGGTATACTAATAGAAAATGCCAAATCTGCCGTCGGGGGCGGCGTCGGAGGAGAGACGATGAAGAAGCTGTTGAAGTACATGAAGACCTACACGCTGGAAAGCGTGCTGGGGCCGCTGTTCAAGCTGCTGGAGGCGAGCTTTGAGCTGTTCGTGCCGCTTGTGATGGCCGCCATCATCGATACGGGCATCGCGCAGGGCGACACCGGCTACATCCTGCGCATGTGCGGCGTGCTGGTGGCGCTGGCCGTGATCGGCCTGGTGTGTTCCATCACCGCGCAATACTTTGCGGCAAAGGCGTCGGTGGGCTTTGCCACCAAGATCCGCTCGGCCTGCTTTGCGCACATCCAGTCGCTCAGCTTTGCCCAGCAGGACAAGCTGGGCGTGAGCACGCTGATCACGCGCATGACCAGCGACATCAACCAGGTGCAGTCGGGCGTGAACCTGGCGCTGCGCCTGCTGCTGCGCTCGCCGTTCGTGGTGTTCGGCGCGATGGTGATGGCCTTTACCATCGACGTCAAGGCGGCGCTGGTGTTCGTGGTGACCATCCCGCTGCTGTCGGTGGTGGTGTTCGGGCTGATGCTCTGGTCCATCCCGATGTACAAAAAGGTGCAAAAGCGCCTGGACGGCGTGCTGTCGCTGACGCGCGAGAGCCTGACGGGCGTGCGCGTGGTGCGCGCCTTCTGCCAGGAAAAGGACATCGAGCAGGACTTTGTGGAGAAGAACGACGCGCTGACCGCGCTGCAGAAGCTGGTGGGCAAGGTGACGGGGCTTATGAACCCCGTGACCTATGCCATCATCAACCTGGGCATCGTGGTGCTGATCTGGGTGGGCGCGCTGCGCGTGGACGCCGGCATCCTGACGCAGGGCCAGGTCGTGGCGCTGTACAACTACATGTCGCAGATCCTGGTCGAGCTGGTCAAGCTGGCCTCGCTGATCATCTCCATCACCAAGGCGATGGCCTGCGCCTCGCGCGTGAGCGCCGTGATGGACGTGCAGCCCGACATGCACGGCGGCGACAAAACGCCCGATGCCGACGGCCGGGAGGCCGTGCGCTTTGATAACGTCACCCTCAATTACAGCGGCTCGGGCGCGCCGGAGCTGCACGGCGTGAGCTTTACCGCGCTGCGCGGGCAGACCATCGGCGTCATCGGCGGCACCGGCGCGGGCAAGTCCACGCTGGTGGGGCTGATTCCGCGCTTCTACGACGCGACGGAGGGCCGCGTGACCGTGGACGGCACCGACGTGCGCGACTTCCCGCTGCAGGAGCTGCGCAGGCGCGTGGGCGTGGTGCCGCAGAAGGCGGTGCTGTTCAAGGGCACCATCCGCGAGAACATGAAGTGGGGCGACCCCGACGCCACCGACGAGCAGATCTGGGCGGCGCTGGAGGCCGCGCAGGCGCGCGACGTGGTGGAGAGCAAGGAGGACGGCCTGGACGCGCTCATCGCGCAGGGCGGCCGCAACCTCTCCGGCGGCCAGCGCCAGCGCCTGACCATCGCCCGCGCGCTGGTCAAGCAGCCCGAGATCCTGATCCTGGACGACAGCGCGTCGGCGCTGGACTACGCCACCGACTTAAAGCTGCGCCAGGCGCTCAAAAAGCTGCCCGGCAGCCCCACGGTGTTCATCGTGTCGCAGCGGACGAGCTCCATCGCGCACGCGGATTGCATCCTCGTGCTGGACGAAGGCTCAGTGGTGGGCATCGGCACGCACGAGCAGCTGCTGGACAGCTGCCCCGTCTATCAGGAGATCTACTACTCGCAGTATGAGAAGAAGGAGGCGAAGTGACGTGGCAGGCAAGCAGAAGGCGGACAAGGGCACGCTGAAAAAGGTGCTGCATTACATCTCGCGCTACCGGCTGCTGGTGGCGCTGTCCATCGCGCTGGCCACAGTCTCGGTGGTGCTGACGCTGTACACGCCGATCCTGTTCGGCCGCGCCATCGACGGCATCATCGCCGCGGGACGCGTGGACTTTGCGCTCATCCGGAATATATTCGTGCAGGTGGTGCTGGTGGTGGCCGCCACCGCCGTGGCCCAGTGGATCATGGGCGTCATCAACAACAAGATCACCTATCAGGTCATCCGCGACATCCGCAACGAGGCCTTCGAGCACCTGACGGTGCTGCCGCTCAAATACATCGACGGCAAGCCCACCGGCGAGATCGTATCGCGCGTCATCGCCGACGTCGATCAGTTCGCAGACGGCCTGCTGATGGGCTTTACGCAGCTGTTCACGGGCGTGGTGACGATATTGGGCACGCTGGTGTTCATGCTGACCATAGACGTGGGCATCACGTTTGTGGTGGTGCTGCTCACGCCGCTGTCGCTGTTTGTGGCCAACTTCATCGCGCGGCGCACGCACAGCATGTTCAAGCGCCAGTCCGAGGCGCGCGCCGACCAGACCGCGCTCATCGACGAGATGATCGGCAACCAGAAGGTGGTGCAGGCCTTCGGCCACGAACAGGAGGCGCAGCAGCGCTTTGACGAGATCAACGAGCGGCTGCGCGGCGCGTCGCTGCGCGCGATCTTCTTTTCCTCCATCACCAACCCCTCCACGCGCTTCATCAACGCGCTGGTGTACGCGGGCGTGGGCCTGACGGGCGCGCTGGCAGCGGTGCGCGACCCCATCGGCTTTACGGTGGGCAACCTGTCGTGCTTCCTGAGCTATGCCAACCAGTACACCAAGCCCTTTAACGAGATCTCCAGCGTCATCACCGAGCTGCAGAACGCGCTGGTGTGCGCCGCGCGCATCTTCGAGCTGATCGAGCAGCCCGCGCAGACCCCCGACGACGCCGACGCGCGCGTACTGACCGACCCCGCAGGCAGCGTGGCGATGCGCGACGTGGCCTTCTCCTACGTGGCCGACCGGCCGCTGATCAAGAAGCTGAACCTCTCGGTCAAGCCCGGCCAGCGCGTGGCCATCGTCGGCCCCACGGGCTGCGGCAAGACCACGCTGATCAACCTGCTGATGCGCTTCTACGACGTGGACGCCGGGCGCATCGACGTGGAGGGCACCGACATCCGGCACATCACGCGGCATTCGCTGCGCGGCAACTTTGGCATGGTGCTGCAGGACACCTGGCTGCGCGCGGGCACCATCCGCGAGAACCTGATCATGGCAAAGCCCGACGCCACCGACGAGGAGATCGTCGAGGCGGCAAAGGCGGCGCACGCGCACGGCTTCATCACGCGCCTGCCGCAGGGCTATGACACTGTGATCGGCGAGGACGGCGGCAGCCTGTCGCAGGGGCAGAAGCAGCTGCTGTGCATCACGCGCATCATGCTCAAGCTCCCGCCCATGCTGATCCTGGACGAGGCGACCTCCTCCATCGACACCCGCACCGAGATGCACATCCAGGAGGCGTTTGCCAAGCTGATGAAGGGCAGAACCAGCTTCATCGTGGCGCACCGACTGTCCACCATCAAAAACGCCGACATCATACTGGTGATGAAGGACGGCGACATCATCGAGCAGGGCACGCACGAGCAGCTGCTTGCAAAGGGCGGCTTCTACGCCAACCTCTACAACAGCCAGTTCGCCGCCTAAAAGGAGGAACACATGCAGGACAGAGAATTTGCCGCCTACATGGGCGATCTGACCGACGCGGAAAAGGCGTACCTGGGCGGCCGCGTGCTGCCCGAGCTGCAGCGCATCGCCCGCAGGGGCCGCCATGCGCGCCTGGCGCACTGCCTGCTGCTGTCCATTGCGGCGGTGCTGGCGCTGGCAGTGCCCGTGCTGCTGTTCTGGCCCTACGCGCTGCCGCAGGCCATCTGCCAGCTGGTGTGCTGCGGGCTGTGCTTTGCGGTGGTGGGGCTGATCTTTGCCGACGTGCTGCTGCGTCTGCCCGCCCATGCCGCGCTGTGCGCCGAGCGGGAGCGCCTGCTGCGCACGCTGCTGCACGCCTATTTCCTGGGCGCGGAGGAGTTTGGCGGGCTGGACGCCGAGCAGAAGCTGCTGCGCCTGTGCGGCAGAGCCGAGCGCCTGCTGGCCTGAAAACGCCGTTTCAGACGAAAAACTGTATCATTGGGACGCAAAGGATTGCAAAGCCGTCCGGTTTTCCTTATACTGAAATCAAAGGAAAGCCGGGCGGATTTAATAATGGAATCGGGGAGGGAAAGAATATGCCGCGGGAGTCGCTGGAAACCATGGAGGGCGGTCACGTGCGCGATTATGCGAGGTTCTCTCTGGTGCGCAGCTGGAAGGCGTCCATCATCATCGGGCTGATACTGGCCGCGATCGTTGCGGGGTTTCTGATCTTTGTCAGTGTGACCTGAACCGGAACAGGAGGAGAGAAGATGAAGGAGCATCGCAACGAGTACATCTACGCAGCCCCTAATCTGCTGAGCAGCAATCGTGCGCGCCGCATTGCGCTGATCGTAGCGACGGTGGTGATCGTGCTGCTCGCGCCGCTGCTGGTGATCTTCGGTGGAAGGAATGCTGCCGCCGAGCGGTTTGTGAGCACGCTGCTCACTGCGGACGCTGCCGCCATCGCTGACCCGCAGGCCAAGCTGGATGAGCTGAACGCGCTTGCGGATGAGCAGCTCGTGCAGCGTCTGGCAAGCGACGGCGACATCCCAGCCCTTGCCATCGCGCAGGCGGGGAAGAATTGGACGACCACCTGGCAGCGCGGCATGCAGGGCGGCTCGAAATACGGTGCGGACACCGCTTACGCCGATTGGCCCGTCAAGATGCAGGCGAACGTCAAGGTGACGGACGCAGAAGATCACCAGATGCGCACCGGCTATTCCGACCTGCTCGCGCTGAAAATGGAGCTGCGCGGCATCAAATGGGTCGTGACCGACGTCTCTGACTTCGACTGGGACGCGGAGTACCCTTTGACCTGATATGCACCGAAATGAACAGCCCCTCCGGTATTCGGAGGGGCTGTTTGCAGTGTTGTGGGATTAGCGGATGATGACGGTGGCGATGGAGCCGGCGTCCACGGTGCAGGCGGTGGTGTCGTTGCCCACGCGGAGGGTGACGGGGAGCGCCTTGTGGCCGCGGTTGAGCAGCACCAGCGCGAGCGAGCCGTCGGGGTTGCGGAAGGCGACGGTGTCCAGCGCGGCGGAGTAGGCGGAGGTCTCCACGCGGGTGGCGCCGGGCTGGATGGCCTGGCCGATGGCGCGGATGAATGCATAGGAGGGCAGGGGATGGACGGCACCCTCGTCCACGTCGCACATCACGGGCGCGTTGCAGTAGTTGGCCACGTGGTTGGGGCCGCCGAACTGGTCGAGGTAGAGGTTCCAGTCGATCAGCGCGTTGGCGCCGTGCTTGAGGTCGCCGATGTACTCATGGGCGTACTTGACGGCGTTGCGCGGCTGGTCGTTCGCGCCGGGACGGCTGAAGCCCACGCAGCACTCGGAGAGCACCAGCTGCTTGTCGGGGAAGGCGCGGCGCACCAGATCCAGCGCCTCGAAGTGGTCGCCGGTGTACCAATGGTAGGCCATACCGCCGATCTCGTCGCGCGTTTCGGGGGTGATGGAGGCCAGCGCGCGCTCGTAGACGCGCTCCTTGTTGTGGTCCCACACCAGCATGGTCACGTCCTGCAGGCCCTCGCGGCGCAGCGCCGGGGCGAGGTAGTCGTGCACGAAGTCGCGCTCGTCCTCGCCGGTGTAGCAGCAGCTGTCCCAGGTCTGCGTGGCGTTGCACTCGTTCTGCACCGTCAGCCACTTGACCTTGAAGCCGCGCGCCTGGTATTCCTTGATGTAGCGGCACATGTAGTTGGCCCACATCTCGCGGTATTCGGGCAGCAGGTGGCCGCCGTGGTTGCGCTCGCCGGTGTCCTTCATAAACGCGGGCGGGCTCCAGGGCGAGAGCATCAGCGGCAGGCTGTGTCCGGCGGTCTTTTCGGCGGCGCGGATCAGCGGGATGACGTAGCGCTCGTCGCGCGCGAGGGAGAAGGAGGCCAGCTCCTTGTCCGTGGGGTCGCTCATGGCCTCGTAATGGCCGATGGAGAAGTCGCAGCTGTCCAGCGACACGCGCAGGAACTGGTAGTTCGCGCCGTCCGGGCCGAAGTAGTAGTCCAGCAGCTCCTGCTGCTTGTGCGCGGGCATGCGGGCGAAGGTGTAGGCCGCGGCCTCCGTCGCCGCGCCGCCCAGGCCGAAGAAGGTCTGATCCGTCACGGAGGCGTATACGTTGACGACCTCCATCTCCTTCTTCTGCTCGGGATCGGGGGTGAGCGCCGGAAGCGCGCACTCGGTCACGACCGCGCTTGAGCTGCCCGGCACGGTCTGTCTGAACAGGATAGACATCATGATCCCTCCATTTGTTGTGGTGTTGACATGCGGTATCAAAACAATTCGCCGCGGCAAATGCGTTTTCCTGCACTTGTGCGCATAGTTATGAATATGTTATACTATTTGCGGGAAACCTTGCACGCGGGTACCGGCTTTGACCCGCTGCCCCGCACGCAGGGAGGGAGCGGCGGGCGCTCTTTATAACTTTTTTATGCGCTTTGCCGCAAGTTTTTACAAGCAGAAAACGCGCAGCTTACCGCAGCGCAGTATCATCATGGCCAAATGGCAAAGGATGTGATTTCTTTTGAGGAGAACCAAGATCGTCTGCACCATAGGTCCGGCGACCAACAGCGTGGAGATGCTCACCAAGCTGGTGCGCAGCGGCATGAACGTGGCGCGCCTCAACTTCTCGCACGGCACCCACGAGTACCACAAGGAGACGCTGGACCGCATCAAGCGCGTGCGCAAGGCGGAAAACGCGCCCATCGCCATCCTGCTGGACACCAAGGGCCCCGAGATCCGCGTCAAGGACTTTGCGGCGGGCGCGGTGGAGCTTGCGGAGGGCGCGCAGTTCACGCTGACCAACCGGCAGATCGACGGCGACGAGACGCAGGTCACCGTCACCTACGAGGGCCTGCCGCGCGAGGTGCAGCCCGGCAACAGCATCCTTGTGGACGACGGCAACATCGAGCTGTGCGTCAGGGAATGTACCGAGACCGACGTGGTGTGCACCGTGGTGCGCGGCGGCGTGATCTCCAACCACAAGGGCATCAACGTGCCCAACGTCCACCTGGACATGCCCTTCCTGTCCGAGCAGGACAAGGCCGACATACTCTTTGGCATCGAGAACGACGTGGATTTCATCGCCGCGTCCTTCGTGCGCTGCAAGGAGGACGTCATCGCGCTGCGCAAGTTCGTGGACTACAACGGCGCGCGCGACCTGCGCATCATCTCCAAGATCGAGAACATCGAGGGCGTTAACAACTTTGACGAGATCCTGCGCTATTCCGACGGCATTATGGTCGCCCGCGGCGACATGGGCGTGGAGCTGGAGTTCGAGCGCCTGCCCGGCCTGCAGAAGCGCTTCATCAAGAAGTGCTACCAGTCGGGCAAGATGGTCATCACCGCCACGCAGATGCTCGAAAGCATGATCGCCCACGCCAACCCCACCCGCGCCGAGATCACCGACGTTGCCAACGCCGTGTTCGACGGCACCTCCGCCGTGATGCTCTCGGGCGAGACGGCGATGGGCAAGTACCCCGACCTTGCGGTGCGCGTGATGAGCCGCATCGTGACGCAGGCCGAGCAGGACGCCTTTGAGATGGACGCCTACGCGGGCTACGGCTACGAGATCGACAACACCGACACCACCAACGCCGTGTGCGACGCCACTTGCACCACCGCCCGCGACATCCGCGCCAAGGCCGTCATCGTGGTGACAAAGTCCGGTCAGACCGCGCGGCGCATGTCCAAGTTCCGCCCCAGCCAGCCCATCGTGGCCGCCACGCCCGTGGACAAGACCTTCAACCAGCTGGCGCTCTCCTGGGGCGTGTTCCCCGTGCTGGCGCGCATGCAGTCCTCCTCGGACGAGCTGCTGCTCCACGCCATCGACTGCGCCAAGCAGATCGACGTGGTGGAAAACGGCGACATCGTGGTCATCGCGGCGGGCATCCCGCTGGACACCCCCGGCTCCACCAACCTGATGCGCGTGGCCATCGTCGGCAAGCCGTAGCAGACCAATCCCATCGATCCCATCAAGAGGCCGAAACGGCCTCTTTTTTTGTCCCCTTGAATGACGGTTAAAATCAAAACTAAAATATCTAAAAGCGAATATTGAAATACTTGATAAACGGTATTGACAAAATTTATCAACGGGTTTATACTGTCCCAATCGAACATGGTCCCGCAGGGGAGGAGGAAAAGCGTATGAGCAAGCGCGATGGGGGATTTCTGCGCAAAAATCTGGGCTTTCTGCTGGGCGCGTGCGCGCGGTACGACCGCAAGGCCTTCGGGCTGTTCGCGATGTACACGGTGGGCTGCGCGCTGCTGCCCTTTGTGTCGGTGTTCCTGCCCAAGGTGATGGTGGCGGGCCTGGAGACGGGCGGAGCGCTGCAGCCGCTGCTGCTGTGGGCGGCGGGCTTTGCGCTGTGCGGCATCGCGCTGTCGGCGATGCAGTCGTACGGGCAGAGTATGTTTTTGCTGAGCGCCATCGACGTGCGCATGCGCGTCTCCGAGGAGATGTATGGAAAGCTTATGACCATGGACTTTCAGGACACCGAGAACCCCGAGGTGCTGCGCCGCGTGGAGCTGAGCGAAGAGGCCTTCTGGGGCAATCAGGTGGGCTTTGAGGGCGTGCTGCACATCCTGTTCGACAACACGGGCGTGCTGCTGTCGCTGCTGGCGCTGAGCACCATGCTGTCCATCCTGCATCCGCTGATCGTGGTGCTGATCCTCGCCGGCGCGGCGCTGAGCTTCTGGCTGAGCAGCAGGGCGCGCGCGTTCGAGGACGCCCGCCAGGAGGACATGGCGGAGCTCAACCGCAAGTGGGACTACCTCAACCGCACCGCGCAGGACTTCTCCTACGGCAAGGACGTGCGGCTGTACCGCATGCAGGCGTGGGTGCTGGGCAAGTACAGCGGGCTGATGCGGGTGCGCGACAGGCTGGTGAAGGCGCTCAAGCGGGCGCATGTGCCGCGCGTGCTGGTGGAGGGGCTGTTCACGCTGCTGCGCGAGGGCGTGGTGTACGGGTATCTGATCTACCTGTTCCTGCAGGGGCGGCTGATGCTGTCCGACTTTGCGATGTATTTCGCGGCGGTGGCGTCGTTCTCGTCGCAGCTGAACACGCTGCTGGGCGAGGTGGCCCGCCTGCCGGTGGAGCTGCGCAAGGTGGATCAGGCGCGCCGCTTCCTGCAGCCCGAAAGGAAGGACGAGGGCGCGCTGCCCGCGCCGCAGGGCGAGAAGCTGGGCATCGAGCTGGAGAACGTCTCCTTTGCCTACCCCGGCGGGCGGGAGGTGCTGCACGACGTCAGCCTGTCCATCCGGCCCGGCGAGAAGCTGGCCGTCGTGGGCCTCAACGGCGCGGGCAAGACCACGCTGGTCAAGCTGCTGACGCGGCTGTACGAGCCGACGAAGGGCAGCATCGCCGTGGGCGGCGTGGAGGCCGCAAAGGTGAACAAAGTGGAGTATTTTAAGCTCTTCTCGGCGCTGTTTCAGGAGGTGCGCGTGTTTGCCGTCACCGTCGCGGAGAACGTCGCGATGCAGCCCGCCGGCCTGCTCGACCGGGCGCGCGTGGAGCGCTGCCTGCGCCTGGCGGGGCTGTGGGACAAGATCGAGGCGCTTCCCAAGGGCATGGATACCATGCTGCTCAAGAACGTGGACCTGTACGGCACGGAGCTTTCCGGCGGGCAGAACCAGCGGCTGACGCTGGCCCGCGCGCTGTACAAGGACGCGCCGCTGGTGGTGCTGGACGAGCCAACCGCCGCGCTCGATCCGCTGGCCGAGGCCGATCTCTACGAGCGGTTCGCGGAGCTGGTGGACGGCAGGACGGCGGTGTTCATCTCGCACCGCTTAAGCTCGACACGGTTTTGCGACCGCATCATACTGATGGAGGACGGGCGCATCGCCGAGATGGGCACGCACGACGAGCTGATGGCGCTGGACGGCCGCTACGCGCAGCTGTTCCGCGTGCAGGCGCAGTATTATCAGGAGGAGGCGCAGGCGGTATGAGCGCGGAAATGGACAAAAAACGCTTCGGGTTTGCGGCCACGGCGCGCACGATGGGCTACGCGCTGGGCATCATCGTGCGGCATCAGCCGCTGTATCTGGTGTTTCTGCTGGGCGCGGGGCTGTGCAAGGGGCTGATGCCCTTTATCGCGGTGCTGCTGCCAAAGCTCGTGCTGGAGGAGCTCTCGGGTGCGAAGGATCCCGCGCGGCTGGTGATGCTGGTGCTGGCTGCGGCGGGGCTGTCGGGGCTGCTCTACTGGCTGGGGGGCCTGATGCAGCTGCGCCGCGACCGCGAGAACGACAAGTTCGACAAGCTGATCGACAAGCTGCTGGCGCAAAAGACGCTGACGATGGACTACCCTCATCTGGAGAACCCCGAGGTGCTGACGCTGATCCAGCAGTACCGGCAGGGCCAGATGACCAACGGCGGGCTTTCCGGCGCGTTCGGCTGGGCGATGGAGAACGGCCTGCCCGCGCTGATCACGATGGCGGGCATGGCGTACCTGGTGCTGCAGCTGAACCTCTGGGTGCAGCTGTCCATCCTGCTGACCTCCGCCGCGACGCTGTGGACGCTCTACGTCTCCATGGACGCCGACAACCAGATGATGCTCTGCTGCGGCGACGTGAACCGCATCATGAACTACTATGTCGGCGTGACCTACGACTTTGCCAACGCAAAGGACATCCGGCTCTATCAGGGCGACAAGCTGATCTCCTCGCGCATCCGCGGCACGGTGGAGGACATGTTCCGCGCGCAGGCGAAGGGGTATGCCACCATCACCAAGAGCACCGTCGTCCGCGCGATGCTGCTGCAGCTGCAGATGGTGGCCATCTACGCGGTGCTCACCGTGCAGGCGCTGCGAAACGGCATGTCCATCGCCGACTACGTGATGTACACCGCCGCCGCCGTCAGCTTCACCAACGCGCTGATCACCGCGGCCGTGTCCGCCGTCAATTTCTACGGCGCCATCCGCCTGGTCAACCCCCTGAGCGAGTACATGCACCTGCCCACGGTGTTAAAGTCGGGCGATCAGCCCGTGCCGGCGCAGGAAGGGGAGGACGCGCTGGTGTTTGAGGACGTCAGCTTCACCTACCCCCGCGCCGACGCGCCCGTGCTGCAGCACCTGAACCTGACGCTGCGCAGGGGCGAGCGCCTGGCCGTGGTGGGGGAGAACGGCGCGGGCAAGACCACCATGATCAAGCTGATGCTGCGCCTCTACGACCCCGACGAGGGCCGCATCCTGCTAAACGGCCGCGACGTGACGCAGATGTCGCTGGACGAGTACCTTGCGCAGTTCGCGGTGGTGTTCCAGGACTTCAAGCTGCTGGCCTTCTCGGTGCGCGAGAACCTGTGCGCGGGCGAGGAATGCGAGCGGCAGCGCCTGGACGCGGTGCTTAAGAAGCTGGGGCTGGACGAGACGCTTTCCAAGTATGAGCGCGGCGCGGACACCTCCGTCTACAAGCTGTTTGACGAAAAGGGCGTGGAGTTCTCCGGCGGCGAGCGGCAGAAGATGGCCATTGCGCGCGCGCTGTACAAGGACAGCCCCATCGTGGTGATGGACGAGCCCACCGCGGCGCTCGACCCCATCGCAGAGGAGGAGATCTACCGCCACATGGGCGGGCTGGTGGACGGCAAGACCGCGGTGTTCATCTCGCACCGGCTGTCCTCGTGCAGGTTCTGCGACCGCGTGGCGGTGTTTGAGGGCGGCCGGGTGACGCAGTGCGGCCCGCACGAGCAGCTGGTGCATCAGGACGGCCTCTACCGCCGCATGTTCGAGGCCCAGGCGCAGTATTACGTGTAGACAAATACAAAACGGGCATGCCGTCCGCCGAAAAAGCGAAGGGCATGCCCGTTTTTTGCGCGCGTCAGGCGAAGGACTCCGGCTCGCGCGCCATGACCTCCGGCACGCGGTCGGCCTCGCTGCACCGCCCGGTCTCGCCGCGGAAGCCGCAGATCGCGGCCCGGAAACAGGGCGCCCTGTTCAGCACGCTGTACCCCGCCGCGCTGCGCAGCGTCGCGCCGTCAAAGGCGAGCCCTGCGCGTCCCCCTCCGGCATGCCGCCGGATGGTTTCCAGCGTGCTGGTATTTTGATAGCGTTTCGTTCATTTCGGGTTTTCCGGCGAGGGTAAGATTCCTGCGGAAGTTTTTTTGCATTTTTCCGCGGAGTGTGTTATACTTATGTTAACAGAAGGAAAAGGGGGTCTGAACATGACGAAACGGATCATCACCATCAGCCGAGAATTCGGCAGCGGTGGCAGGTCTATCGGCAAGGAGCTGGCGCAGCGCCTGGGCTGGAAGTACTACGACAAGGAGCTGGTCGAGGAGGTGGCGCTGGAGAGCGGCTTTGACGCGGGCTATGTCGAGGAGCACGGCGAGAACGCGCCCGCCGCCAACCCGTTTGCCTACGCCTTCACGCAGCCGGGCGTCCCCGGCGTGATGCGCGGCATGTCGGCCACGGACTTCCTCTGGTGCATCCAGCGCGAGGTCATCCTGAAGCTGGCGGACAAGGAGCCCTGCGTGATCGTGGGCCGCAACGCGGACTACATCCTGCGCGACCGCGACGACGTGCTCAACGCGTTCATCCACGCCGACAAGTCCTACCGCGCCGACCGCATCGTGCGCCTGTACGGCGAGAGCGAAAAGAGCCCCGAGCAGCGCCTGGCTGCCAAGGACAAAAAGCGCGCCGTCAACTACAAGCACTACACCGGCCAGGACTGGGGCGACGCGCGCAACTACCACATCACGCTCAACAGCGGCCTGCTGGGCGAGGAAGCCTGTGTAAGCATCCTGGAATCTCTGGCCAAGTAAGCAAAACCCCCTGCCCTTTGCCGGCCGGCGAAGGACAGGGGGTAAATTATGCTCAGTTTGCGCTATTCCAGCGAGGCCAGGAAGGCGCGGGCGTCGTCCAGCGTCGCCTGCACCATCGCGGGGGCGGGGCCGCCGGGGATGGCGCGCTGCCCCACGCAGGTCTCCATGGAGATGGCGTCGTATACGTCCTGCTCGAACATCGGGGAGAACTGCTGAAGCTCGGTAAGCGGCAGGTCGAGCAGCGCCTTGTTTTCGCGGATGCAGTGCAGCACCAGCTTGCCCAGCACCTCGTGCGCCTCGCGGAAGGGCAGGCCCTTTTTGACCAGGTAGTCCGCCGCGTCGGTTGCGTTGGTAAAGCCGCCCGACGCGCCCGCGCGCATGTTCTGCGTCTTAAAGCGCAGCGTCTTGAACATGCCGGTGAACACGCTCAGGCACTTGACCAGCGTGTCGCGCGCGTCAAACAGCGCCTCCTTGTCCTCCTGCATGTCCTTGTTGTAGGCAAGCGGCAGGCCCTTCATCATGGTCAGCAGCGTGGTCAGGTCGCCGTAGACGCGGCCCGTCTTGCCGCGGATGAGCTCGGCCATGTCGGGGTTCTTCTTCTGCGGCATGATGGAGGAGCCGGTGGAGTAACCGTCGTCCATCTCCACGAACTGGAACTCGTTGGTGTTCCACAGGATCAGCTCCTCGCAAAAGCGCGACAGGTGCATCATGGTGAGAGAGCAGGCGTAGAGGTAGTCGCACACGAAGTCGCGGTCGGACACGCCGTCCAGCGAGTTGCGCGTGATGGCGGAAAAGTCCAGCAGCTCCGCCACGCGGGCGCGGTTGAGCGGATAGGTGGTGCCCGCCAGCGCGCCGCTGCCCAGCGGCATCACGTCCGCGGCGGCCTTTGCGTGCTGGAAGCGCCCGATGTCCCGGCGGAACATCTCGACGTAGGCGCACAGGTGGTGCGCCAGCGTGATGGGCTGCGCCTTCTGCATGTGCGTGTAGCCCGGCATGATGGTGTCAAGGTGCTCAGCTGCGGTGTCCACCAGCGCGTGCATTAGCTCGGCCAGGTGCGCCACCGCCTCGTCGGAGACGTCCTTGACGTACATGCGGCAGTCCAGCGCCACCTGATCGTTGCGGCTGCGGCCCGTGTGCAGGCGCTTGGCCGCCTGACCGATGCGCTCGGTGAGCAGCGTTTCGACGTTCATGTGGATGTCCTCGGCGTCCAGCATGAAGGTCACCTTGCCCGCGTCGATGTCGGCGAGCAGATCCTTCAGCCCCTGCACGATGGCGTCGGCGTCGGCCTTGGGGATGATGCCCTGCTCGCCCAGCATCGTGGCGTGGGCGATGGAGCCGGTGATGTCCTGCCGGTAGAGGCGCTGGTCAAACGTGATGGAGGAGTGGAAGTCGTCCACCATGCCGTCGGTGGATTTTTCAAAGCGTCCGCCCCAGAGTTTCATTGCATTTCCTCCTTGAAATTGAGAAACAGGCGGGCAGTTCGCGTGCCCGCCTTTGTTGCAAAAACGATAGAATGCCTTGGGGAAGTTTGAAGGGGATCGCGATCCCCTTCATGTTCCATCCGCAGGCGTGGGCGTGTACCCCGCTGAGGAGCGATTTTCTGTAAGTCAGAGTGATAAACGCTGAGAGACTGCGTACTTTTATCTGGTTTTGAACCCTATGCTGATGGAAAATCGCTTCCGATACAGAAAAATTCGTGTGCGGCAAAGCCGTGCGCGAATTTTTCTGTTCCTCGCAAAAGATGAGACTTCATCTTTTGCGATTTTTTACTTGTTCTCGTCGCTGCCCAGCAGCATCGCGCGGATCTTCATGGGCAGGCCGAAGCAGTTGATGAAGCCGCCCGCGTCCTTCTGGTTGTAGACCTCGTCCGCGTCGAAGGTGGCAAAGTCCATGGAGTACAGAGAGTAGGGGGACTTGGTGCCGGCGGGGATCACATTGCCCTTGTAGAGCTTGACGCGGGTGGTGCCGGTGACGGTCTCCTGCGTGCTGTCCACAAACGCGGACAGCGCCTTGCGCAGGGGGGTGTACCACTGGCCGAAGTAGACCAGCTCCGCAAAGCGGATGGCGACCTGATCCTTGAAGTGGCGGGTGTCGCGGTCGAGGCACAGCTCCTCAAGGTTCATGTGCGCGGCGTACAGGATCGCGCCGGCGGGGGTCTCGTACACGCCGCGGCTCTTCATGCCGACCAGACGGTTCTCCACCATGTCCGCGATGCCGATGCCGTGCTTGGCGCCCAGCGCGTTCAGCTTCTCCACCAGCGCCACGGGAGCCAGCTTTTCGCCGTTGACGGCCACGGGCTCGCCCTTTTCCCACTCGATCTCGACGTACTCCGCCTCATCGGGGGCCTGCTCGGGGGTGTTGCAGATCAGCAACAGGTCGTCCTTGGGCTCGTTCCACGGATCCTCCAGGTCGTGACCCTCGTGGGAGAGGTGCCACAGGTTGCGGTCCATGGAGTAGGGCTTCTTCTTGGTGACGGGCACGTCGATGCCGCGGGCGGCCGCGTAGTCGATCTCCTCGTCGCGGGACTTGATGTCCCAGATGCGCCAGGGTGCGATGATCTCAAGATCGGGCGCCAGCGCCTTGATGGTCAGCTCAAAGCGCACCTGATCGTTGCCCTTGCCGGTGCAGCCATGGCAGATGGCGGTGGCGCCCTCCTTGCGGGCGATCTCCACCAGGCGCTTGGCGATTACGGGACGCGCGAAGGAAGTGCCCAGCAAATACTTGCCTTCGTAAACCGCTTGTGCTTTAATAGTAGGGAAGATGAAGTCCTTGACAAATTCGTCGCGCAGGTCTTCAATATAGATCTTGGAGGCGCCGGTCTTGATGGCTTTCTCCTTCAGCGGCGCGAGCTCCTCGCCCTGACCGACGTCGCCGGCCACCGCGATGACCTCGAAGTCGTAGTTTTCCTTCAGCCACGGGATGATGATGGACGTATCCAGACCGCCGGAATAGGCAAGGATGACTTTTTTCTTTTCAGACATGTTGTGTACTTCCTCCCTGAGCGCATCCGCTCTTCAATCAGTGGTATGAGTATACAACGCCTTGCATAAAAATACAAGAGGGTCTTGTGTAAAAAAACCTTAACACGAAAGGATTCAGCATGACGATACTGGGAATTGACCCGGGCCTGGCCACGATGGGCTGGGGGGCCATCAGCTACGACGGGGTTAAGCCGAAAATACTCGATTACGGGGCGCTCATTACCCCGCCCGACATGCCCATGCCGCAGCGCCTGATGAGCCTGTACGACGGCGTGGAGGAGCTGTGCAGGCGCTTTGATCCCGACGACATCGCGATGGAGGAGCTGTTCTTCTGCAAGAACGTAACCACCGCGATCGCCGTTGGCGAGGCGCGCGGCGCGGCGTTGGTCGCAATGCGTAAACATACAAACAATTTGTTTGAATATACACCCATGCAGATCAAGCAGGCGGTGACGGGCTACGGCAAGGCGGACAAGAAGCAGGTGCAGCAGATGGTCAAGCTCCTGCTGAACCTGCCCGAGATCCCCCGGCCCGACGACGCGGCCGACGGGCTTGCCATCGCCATCACCCACGCGCACTCCATGCGGATGCGCCAGAACTATCGGATATAGAAAGGAATACGAGCCATGTTTGCATACCTTGAAGGGCGCGTCACGGAAAAGAGGCAGGACGAGATGGTGCTGGACGTGGGCGGCGTGGGCTTCCTCATCAGCGCCACGCCCCAGACCATGTCCCGCATGCCCGGCGGCGAGAGCAAATGCCGGGTTTATACAAAGCTGGTGGTCAAGGAGGACGCCTGGGACCTGTACGGCTTTGCCACAAAAGAGGAGCAGGAGATGTTTGAAAAGCTGACCGCAGTCTCGGGCGTGGGGCCCAAGACGGCGCTTGGCGTGCTTGCGGCGCTGCCCGTGCGCGACCTTGCGCTGGCCATCGTCACCGGCGACCTCAAGGCCATCAAGTCCGCGCCGGGCATCGGCCCCAAGACCGCGCAGCGCATTTTGCTCGAATTGAAGGACAAGGTCAGCGACGAGGAGCTGGTGGGTGAATACGCGCTGGGCGGCAGCGCACCGGCCGCCTCCGCGCCCGGCGGCCTGTCCGACGCGATGGCCGCGCTGATGGCGCTGGGCTACACCCAGGGCGAGGCGGCGGGCGCGCTCAATAAGGTCAAGGATCAGTCGGACAAGACCGAGGAACTCATCCGCCTGGCGCTGCGCGCCATGTCGCAGATGTAGCGCATTTTTTGAAAGGAAACGGGTGAAAGAATATGTCGGAAGATCGCATGACGGGCATGGGCTACAACCCCTTCGAGGACGAGCTGGAGACCTCGCTGCGCCCCAAAACACTGTCGGAATACGCCGGGCAGGACGCCGTGAAGGAGACGCTGGGCATCTACATGCAGGCGGCGTCGCTGCGCCATGAGCCGCTGGATCACATGCTGCTCTACGGCCCGCCGGGTCTGGGCAAGACCACGCTGGCGGGCATCGTCGCCTCGGAGATGGGCGCGCAGCTGCGCATCACCTCGGGGCCTGCCATCGAGCGCCCGGGCGACCTGGCCTCCATCCTGACGGGCCTGAACACCGGCGACATCCTGTTTGTCGACGAGATCCATCGCCTCTCCCGCGCGGTGGAGGAGGTGCTCTACCCCGCCATGGAGGACTACGCGCTGGACATCATGATCGGCAAGGGCCCGTCGGCGCGCTCCATCCGCATGGACCTGCCGCATTTTACGCTCATCGGCGCCACCACGCGCGCGGGCATGCTCACCCACCCGCTGCGCGACCGCTTCGGCATCACGTTCCGGCTGGAGCTGTACACGCCCGAGCAGCTGGCGCACATCGTGGAGCGCTCGGCGCACATCCTCAAGATCGGCATCGACCCCGACGGCGCGCTGGAGATCGCGCGGCGCTCGCGCGGCACGCCCCGCATCGCCAACCGCATGCTCAAGCGCGTGCGCGACTACGCGCTGGTCAAGGCCGACGGCCACATCACGCGCGCCGTCGCCCGCGAGGGGCTGGATCTGCTGGCCGTGGACGAGCTGGGCCTGGACCACATCGACCGCCGCATGCTCACCAGCATGATCGAGAAGTTCGGCGGCGGCCCGGTGGGCCTGGACACGCTGGCCGCCTCCACGGGCGAGGACACCGTCACCATCGAGGACATCTACGAGCCCTACCTGCTGCAGCTGGGCTTCATCATGCGCACGCCGCGCGGCCGCGTGGTCACGGCGCTGGGCTACGAGCACATGGGCTATCCCGCGCCCGCCGCGCAAAGCCAGCTGCAGCAGCAGATCCGCATGGAAATCGAGGAAGAATGATGGGCTGGCGCTGGTTTTGAGGGAGAAATGCAGGACTGTGCGCGTGAAGATGGGGTGGGGGAGACGACCTCATCAGTCGCTGCGGCGACAGCTTCCCCTGGGAGGGGAAGCCTGGGGATGCTTTACCGTTATTTTCTGCGACCAATTTACATGGAAATCGAGGAAGAATGGATTGAATACGAAGGATTTTTACTACGAACTGCCCCCGGAGCTCATCGCGCAGACGCCCGCCGCCGTGCGCGACCAGAGCCGCTTGCTCGTCTATCACAAGGATACCGGCTCCATCGAGCACAGGATATTCCACGACGTGATCGACTACCTGAACCCCGGCGACGCGCTGGTCATCAACGAGACGCGCGTGCTGCCCGCCCGCCTCATCGGTCAGAAGGAGGACACCGGCGGCTCGATGGAGTTCCTGCTGCTCAAGCGCATCAGCTACGACACCTGGGAGACGCTGGTCAAGCCCGGGCGGCGCGCAAAGCCCGGCGCGGTGTTCACGTTTGGCGGCGGAAAGCTGCGCGCCACCGTGCTGGACAATGCCGAGGACGGCGGCCGCATCGTGCAGTTCCACTTTGACGGCGTGTTTGAGGAGATCCTCGACGAGCTGGGCCAGATGCCGCTGCCGCCCTACATCACCGAGCAGCTGCAGGACAAGGCGCGCTACCAGACCGTCTACGCCAAAGAGGAGGGCTCCGCCGCCGCGCCCACGGCCGGCCTGCACTTCACCCCCGAGCTGCTGGACCGCATCCGCCAAAAGGGCGTGGACGTGGTGCCCGTGCTGCTGCACGTGGGCCTTGGCACCTTCCGCCCCGTCAAGGAGGAGAACATCGAGGATCACCACATGCACTCGGAGTACTATATGGTCACCGAGGACGCGGCGCAGCGCATCAACGCGGCGCGGGCGCGCGGCGGGCGCATCGTGTGCGTGGGCACCACCTCCGTGCGCACGCTGGAGTCCGCATCCACCGACGACGGCGTCGTGCACGCCCAAAGCGGCTGGACGCAGATCTTCATCACGCCCGGCTACCGCTACAAGGCCGTGGACGCGCTCATCACCAACTTCCACCTGCCCGAGTCCACGCTGCTGATGCTGGTGTCCGCCTTCATCGGCCGGGAGCAGACGCTTTCGGTCTACAACACCGCGGTGCAGGAGCGCTACCGCTTCTTCTCGTTCGGCGACGCGATGTTCATGGTGTGAGGATTGCGCAATCGATTGCATGTTCCGCTGGAATTTGATAAAATAATAATGGGGAGAGAATAGAAAAGCCCCAGGAGGATGCGCTCTATGGTGATCAAGTATTCCAAAGATGCGCTGAAGTTCCTGAACAAGCTGGACAGGAAATCCGTAATGCGGATCAGAGCCGCGATACAGGACTTGACCCTGATCCCGCCGAAGAGCGACATCAAGGTGATGCAGGGATACAGCGATGACCGTAAACGGCTCAGAGTGGGGTCGTGGCGCATCATCTACAGATACGGTGTCGGGAATGAGATCGATATACTCTTCATCATCGACATCGGAAACCGCGGAGACATCTACAAGTAAGGAGGTCGTGTTATGTCTGACATGGCAATGGACGCCGCCAGAATGCTGGATATGCTGCCAGATGAAGAGAAGAGCTTTGCCTACGAGTTCATCAAGAAGATGGTCAAGGCATGGGATCCGGATTTTACGAAGGTCACGCCTGATGAAGCACGGCGGATCGAGGCCGCGGAGCAGAGCGGGTTTGTCGACGACAGCGACATCGACTGGGAGCATATCGGAACGGAAGATGCGTGACGCACTCGATGGAAAGCCATCGTTGCGAAGGATCGCGTAAAGAAAAAGTGCGGTTTTTGTAAAATTCGGTGTTGACGGGCGCGGGAAAAAGTGCTAAAGTTAGTGACATAAAATTTCAGAGACCGAACGCGATGACGAAATCAAGTAGGTCCCGGATCCTTTTGCAAGAGAGCTGCCGGCCGGTGCGAGGCAGTGAAAAGACCGGTGCTGAATACCTTTCCGAGCGGCCCCGCAGAAACGAGTGGCGCAAGTAGGCGGGGACGGGAGCGCCCGATAGCGCGCCAGGGCCTGTCAGGGCCTGAAGGCTGTCCGCGTTTTTTGCGCGGACGGCAAAATATGAGGTGGTACCACGGGAAAGCGACCCCCGTCCTCTGCAGGAGTTTCTCCTGCAGGGGGCGTTTTTTTATATCCTTGCAAGCAAAGGAGTGTTCAAATGGTCATCACGGATTTCCTGGAGAGAAACGCCAGGCTGTACGGTTCCGAGACCGCGCTGGTGGAGATCAATCCCTCCGACGAGAGGGACAACGCCGTCACCTGGCGCGACTTCAATCTGATCGAGAGCGCCCATCCCGGCATCCCGTATCGCCGCGAGATGAGCTGGAGGGATTTTGACCGCCGCGCCAACCGCTTTGCCAACCTGCTGCTCAGCCGGGGCATCGAGCGGGGCACCAAGGTGGGCATTCTGCTGATGAACTGCCTGGAATGGCTGCCCGTCTACTTCGGCGTGCTCAAGGCCGGCTGCATCGCCGTGCCCATGAACTTCCGCTATTCCAGCGACGAGATCAAGTACTGCCTTGACCTGGCCGACGTCGAGGTGCTGGTGTTCGGGCCGGAGTTCATCACCCGCATGGACCCCATCGTGGGCGACCTTGCCAAGGTCAGAATGCTGTTCTTCGTGGGACACACCCCGCCGCCCGCCTACGCCGAGGACGGCATGAAGCTGACCACCTTCTGCTCCTCCAGCGCGCCGCCGGTGCAGCTGACCGAGACGGACTACGCGGCCATCTACTTCTCCTCGGGCACCACGGGCTTCCCCAAGGCGATCCTGCACGACCACCGCGCGCTGGTGTGCGCCTGCGAGGTGGAGCAGAACCACCACGGCCAGACCCGCGATGACGTGTTCCTGTGCATCCCGCCGCTGTACCACACCGGCGCCAAGATGCACTGGTTCGGCTCGCTGCTTTCGGGCAGCAAGGCTGTGCTGCTGCGCGGCGTCAAGCCCGAATGGATCCTGCGGGCCGTCACCGAGGAAAAGTGCACCATCGTCTGGCTGCTGGTGCCCTGGGCGCAGGACCTGCTGGACGCCATCGAGTCCGGCCGCGTGGACCTGAACCACTATTACCTCGACCAGTGGCGGCTGATGCACATCGGCGCGCAGCCCGTGCCGCCCAGCCTCATCAACCGCTGGCTCAAGATCTTCCCGCACCACCAGTACGACACCAATTACGGCCTGTCCGAGTCCATCGGCCCCGGCTGCGTGCACCTGGGCGTGGAGAACATCCACAAGGTGGGCGCCATCGGCAAGGCGGGCTACCAGTGGCAGACCAAGATCGTCGATGAAAAGGGCGAGCCCGTAAAGCCCGGCGACGTGGGCGAGCTGGCCGTGTACGGCCCCGGCGTGATGAAGTGCTACTACAAGAACCCCGAGGCCACCGCCGAGGTACTGCACGACGGCTGGCTCTATACCGGCGACATGGCCAGAGAGGACGAGGACGGCTTCATCTACTTGGTGGACCGCAAGAAGGACGTGGTCATCTCGGGCGGCGAGAACATCTACCCGGTGCAGATCGAGGACTTCCTGCGGGCCTACGACAAGATCAAGGACGTGGCCGTGATCGGCCTGCCCGACGCGCGGCTGGGCGAGATCACCGCCGCCATCATCGAGATCAAGGAGGGCATGACCTGCACGGAGGAGGAGATCAACGAATTCTGCAAGGGACTGCCCCGCTACAAGCGCCCCCGCAAGATCATATTCGAGCACGTGCCGCGCAACCCCACCGGCAAGATCGAAAAGCCCGTGCTGCGCGAGCACTACTGCAAGATGCCTCTGGTGGAAGCGCAAACCATGGGCTGACGGAAATTCATTTAATATAAAAATAGAGAAAAGAGGCGTATCAACCGTGCAAATGTTCCTCAAGATCGCAATGCTCGTGGTGTTCTTCGGCGTGATGGTCGGCGTGGGGCTCTACTGCCGCAAGCACGCCACCGACGTCAACGGCTTCGTGCTGGGCGGCCGCAGCGTCGGCCCCTGGCTGACGGCGTTCGCCTACGGCACGTCCTACTTCTCCGCCGTGGTGTTCGTCGGCTACGCCGGCCAGTTCGGCTGGAAGTACGGCATCGCCGCCACCTGGGCGGGCATCGGCAACGCCATCCTGGGCTCGCTGCTGGCCTGGGCGGTGCTGGGACGCCGCACCCGCGTCATGACCCAGCACCTGGACAGCGCCACCATGCCGCAGTTCTTCGAGCAGCGCTTCCAGAGCAAGGCGCTCAAGATCGCGGCCTCCGCCGTCATCTTCATCTTCCTGATCCCCTACACCGCCTCGCTCTACAACGGCCTGTCCCGCCTGTTTGCGATGGCCTTTAACATCGACTACTCCATCTGCGTCATCGTCATGGCGGTGCTCACCGGCATCTACGTCATCGCCGGCGGCTACATGGCCACCGCCATCAACGACTTCATCCAGGGCATCATCATGATCGGCGGCATCGTGGCGGTCATCGCCACGGTGCTCAACGGTCAGGGCGGCTTCCTTTCCGCGATGGACAAGCTCGGCCAGGTCAGCGACCCCGCCGTGTCCTCCACGCCCGGCGTGTTCGCCTCCTTCTTCGGCCCCGACCCGCTCAACCTGCTGGGCGTCGTGCTGCTGACGTCGCTGGGCACCTGGGGCCTGCCGCAGATGGTGCAGAAGTTCTACGCCATCAAGTCCGAGCAGGCCATCAGCAAGGGCACCATCATCTCCACGATCTTTGCGCTGATCGTGGCGGGCGGCTGCTACTTTCTGGGCGGCTTCGGACGCCTCTTCTCCGATCAGATCGACATCGCCGCCAACGGCTACGACTCCGTCATCCCCACCATGCTCTCGGGCCTGCCCACCATCCTGATCGCCGTGGTGGTCATCCTGGTGCTGTCGGCCTCCATGTCCACGCTGTCCTCCCTTGTGCTGGCCTCCAGCTCCACCCTGACGCTGGACTTCCTCAAGGGCAACGTCATCAAGAACATGGACGAAAAGAAGCAGGTGCTGTGGATGAAGGGCCTGATCGTGGTGTTCATCGCCATCTCCGTGGCGCTGGCCATCGTGCAGTACAAGTCCTCCGTCAACTTCATCGCGCAGATGATGGGCATCTCCTGGGGCGCGCTGGCGGGCGCGTTCCTGGCCCCCTACCTCTACGGCCTCTACTGGAAAAAGACCACCAAGGCCGCCTGCTGGGTCAGCTTCATCTTCTCCACCGTGGTGATGATGGCCAACGTGCTGGCGCGGCCCTACTTCCCCACGCTTCTGCAGTCGCCCATCAACGCCGGCGCGTTCTGCATGATCGCGGGCCTCATCCTCGTGCCGCTGGTCAGCCTGTTCACCCCCAAGCCTGCCGACAAGCACATCGAGTACGTGTTCTCCTGCTATGACCGCAAGGTGACGGTCACCGCCAAGGAGTCCATCGGCAGCCAGAAGTAAATCAACAGAATCATACCCTTGCGGAGTCTGTCCGGACGCAGTATACTGTGCTTTGGATGGGGTCCGCATTGGGCTTTTACCCAGTATCAAATTCAGGAGGAACGCAATGAAAACACTGATGCTCGGCAACGAAGCCGTTGCCAGAGGTCTATACGAGGCGGGATGCAGCTTTGTGTCCAGCTATCCGGGCACGCCCAGCACCGAGATCACCGAGGCTGTGGCCAGGTACCCCGAGGTCTACGCCGAGTGGGCGCCCAACGAGAAGGTGGCGCTGGAGTCGGCGTTCGGCGCGTCGCTGGCGGGCAGCCGCGCCTTCTGCGGCATGAAGCACGTCGGCCTCAACGTCGCCGCCGACCCGCTGTTCACCATCGCCTACACCGGCGTCAACGCGGGGCTGATCATCGGCGTGGCGGACGACGCGGGCATGCACAGCTCCCAGAACGAGCAGGACAGCCGTCACTACGCCAAGGCCGCCAAGCTGCCCATGCTCGAGCCCTCCGACTCCGCCGAGGCGCTGGAACTGACCAAGCTGGCCTACGAGCTGTCCGAAACCTTCGACACCCCCGTGCTGCTCAAGATGTGCACCCGCGTGGCGCACTCCCAGAGCCTGGTTGAGCCCGGCGCGCGCACCGAGGTGCACAAGCCCTACGAAAAGACCCCCGCCAAGTACATCATGATGCCCGGCAACGCCAAGCGCCGCCACCCCGTGGTGGAGCAGCGCACCGCCGACCTGGTCAAATGGGCGGAGACCGCCGAGATCAACCGCCTGGAGGACGGCCCTGACCACAGCATGGGCATCATCACGTCCTCCACGTCCTATCAGTATGTAAAGGAAGTCTGCGGCGATCAGTACCCCGTGCTCAAGCTCGGCATGGTCTGGCCGCTGACCGAGAAAAAGATCCGCGACCTGGCCGCATCCGTTGACAGGCTGGTCGTGGTCGAGGAGCTGGACGGCTTCATCGAGGAGCACTGCCGCAACCTGGGCCTTGCCGTCACCGGCAAGGACAGGTTCAGCTGCATCGACGAGCTGAGCCAGAACAAGGTGGCCGCGGGCCTGGGCAAGCCCGTGCCCCAGGGCGTAAAGCTTGCGGAGAGCATCCCCGCCCGCCCGCCGGTCATGTGCGCGGGCTGTCCGCACAGAGGGCTGTTCTACACGCTGGCCAAGAACAAGATCACGGCGCTGGGCGACATCGGCTGCTACACGCTGGGCGCGGTGCCGCCGCTGGGCGCGCTGGACACCACCATCTGCATGGGCGCGTCGGTGTCCGGGCTGCACGGCTTCACCAAGGCGGGCGGCGGCAAGGCCGTGGCCGTCATCGGCGACTCGACGTTCATCCATTCCGGCATCACCGGCCTGGTCAACGTCGCCTACAACGAGTCCAATTCCACCGTCATCATCGTGGACAACTCCATCACCGGCATGACGGGCCACCAGCAGAATCCCACCACCGGCTACAACCTCAAGGGCGACCCCTGCACCAAGATCGACCTGGAGACGCTGTGCCGCGCCGTGGGCATCCGCCGCGTGCGCGTGGTGGATCCCTACGACCTTGCGCAGTGCGATCAGGCGATCAAGGAGGAGCTGGCCGCGGACGAGCCGTCCGTGATCATCTCGCGCCGCCCCTGCGCGCTGCTCAAGTACGTCAAGCACAAAAAGCCCGTCGTCATCGACCGCGACAAGTGCGTGGGCTGCAAGATGTGCATGCGCGTGGGCTGCCCCGCCATCAGCATGAGCGAGGGCAAGGCCGCCATCGACAACACACTGTGCACGGGCTGCGGCGTCTGCGGCCAGCTGTGCCATAAGGGCGCCATCCGCCCCGCGAAGGAGGACTGAGCATGAAAACCAGGAACATCATGATCGTGGGCGTGGGCGGACAGGGCAGCCTGCTGGCCTCGCGCCTGCTGGGCCGCCTGCTGATCACCCGCGGCTACGACGTCAAGGTCTCCGAGGTGCACGGCATGAGCCAGCGCGGCGGCAGCGTCGTGACCTATGTGCGCTTTGGCGACAAAGTGTATTCTCCCATCGTGGACAAGGGCGAGGCGGACTTTATCGTCTCCTTCGAGCTGCTGGAGGCCGCCCGCTACACCGAGGACCTCAAAAAGGGCGGCAAGATCGTCACCTCCACGCAGAAGATCAACCCCATGCCCGTCATCACGGGCGCGGCGGCCTACCCCGACGGCCTGATCGAAAAGATGCAGGCGGCGGGCATCGACGTGGACGCCATCGACGCGCTGTCGCTCGCGGAAGCTGCGGGCTCTGCCAAGGCCGTCAACATCGTGCTGATGGGCCGCCTGTCCCGCTGGTTCGACTTTTCCCAGGAGGAGTGGATGCAGGCCATCGAGCAGACCGTGCCGGCCAAGTTCCTCGAGCTGAACAAAAAGGCGTTCATGCTCGGCCGAGAGGCTTAAGCCAGCGTAATCTACGGCTTTTCAACCGATCAAGGAGGAGATAACCATGACCCGCTACTATCAGCCCGAAATCGAAACCGCTTCGCCGGAGCAGATCCGCGCGTGGCAGGACGAGCGCCTGGTCAAGCAGGTGCAGCACGTCTGGGACAACGTGCCCTACTATCGCAAGAAGATGGAGGAGAAGGGCGTGACTCCCGCGGACGTGCGCGGCGTGGACGACCTGCATAAGCTTCCCTTCCTGTCCAAGGACGACCTGCGCGAGTGCTACCCCTACGGCCTGGTGGGCGCGCCGCTGAAGGACTGCGTGCGCATCCAGTCCACCTCCGGCACCACCGGCAAGCGCGTGGTGGCCTTCTACACCCAGCACGACCTCGACCTGTGGGAGGACTGCTGCGCGCGCGCCATCGTCGCGGCGGGCGGCACCAACGAGGACGTCTGCCAGGTCAGCTACGGCTACGGCCTGTTCACCGGCGGCCCCGGCCTCAACGGCGGCTCCCACAAGGTGGGGTGCCTGACGCTGCCCATGTCCTCGGGCAACACCGAGCGCCAGCTGCAGTTCATGACCGACCTGGGCGCCACCATCATCTGCTGCACGCCCTCCTACGCCGCCTACCTCGCCGAGTCCATCCACGAGCGCGGCCTGCGCGACAAGATCAAGCTCAAGGCCGGCATCTTCGGCGCCGAGGCGTGGAGCGAGGAGATGCGCCGCGACATCGAGAAGCAGCTGGGCATCAAGGCCTACGACATCTACGGCCTGACCGAAATCACCGGCCCCGGCGTCAGCTTCGAGTGCGAGGAGCAGACGGGCATGCACGTCAACGAGGACCACTTCATCGCCGAGATCATCGACCCCAACACGGGCGAGGTGCTGCCCGAGGGCACCAAGGGCGAGCTGGTGTTTACGTGCCTTACCAAGGAAGCCTTCCCGCTGCTGCGCTACCGCACCCGCGATATCTGCGTGCTGTCCCGCAAGAAGTGCTCCTGCGGCCGCACCTTCGTCAAGATGGCTAAGCCCATGGGCCGCTCGGACGACATGCTCATCATCAAGGGCGTCAACGTCTTCCCGTCGCAGATCGAGACGGTCCTGCTCGAGCAGGGTTATACCTCCAACTATCAGATCGTGGTCGACCGCGTGAACAATTCCGACAC
>JAXEXP010000044.1:0-21549 GCA_034113365.1 Candidatus Spyradocola sp. | reverse complement strand
CAGGTAGTCGCCGCGCACCCAGCCCGTCAGCTCGAGATCCTCCGCGCGCACCTGCACATAGCTGCCGCTGACGCGCTCGGTGGCTGTCACGCAGCTGCCCGGCTCCAGCAGGCCCAGCACCTCGTCAGGCTCTACGCGCGGGTTCTCGCGCAGCGTGAGGCCGTCGCGGCAGATCACCGTGTACGCGCCGGGCGAGAGCGCGGGCGCTTCGACGTCGCCGTCCGCAGGCACGAGGTACTCGCGCAGCACATAGCCGCGCAGGCCGTCCGCCGTCTCCACCCGCGCAAAGCGGCTGTGCAGCTGCAGCACGCGCACCAGCGACCCCGCGGGCAGCTTGGCGATGCGCGCCGCGCGCGTGCTGTCCGAGATGCGCAGGCTGATGAATTCCTCCGCCTGCACCGCGCAGACGCCGCCCTCGCGCAGGCCGGTTTCCTCCGGCTGTTCGGGCGCGGGCGCAGCCGTGGGCGGAGCGGCGGTCGGGATCGGCGTAGGCGGCAGGGCCGTGGCCGTGGGGGCGGACGGCGCGGGCCGGGCCATGCAGCCGGTCAGCAGCGTCAGCAGCAGGAGCAGGGTGAGCAGGCGTTTTGGGTTCATGACAGGGTCCCTCCGCATTCCAAATGATGGTAACAAGCTTATTAACGACGCGCGTGGGAAGTGCGTTCCCGTTTCCGCGCCCGCGAATTGCAGAATGAAGTGATTTCCCACGGCAGATTCTCCCAAAAGCCTTGATTTTCAGGCATTTCCATGTTATAATAAATAGGTTTGTGCGGACAGGCTCCGCACGGCTAGACTGATTATGATGGAGTGAATCCCATGCGCGAATTTGACGTCATTGTCGTCGGCGCAGGTCCTGCGGGCATCTTTACCGCGCTGGAGCTGCAAAAGACCTCCCCCAACGCGCGCGTCCTGGTGGTGGACGCGGGCAGCAGCATCGACCGGCGCACCTGCCCGGCGCGCAAGCTGGGCCACTGCGTGGGCTGCGAGCCCTGCGGCATCATGCAGGGCTGGGCGGGCGCGGGCGCCTTCTCCGACGGCAAGCTCTCGCTCTCCGAGGAGGTGGGCGGCAACCTGCCCGACTACCTGCCCCGCCAGACCGTGCGCGAGCTGATCCACTACTGCGACGAGCAGTACCTCGCCTTCGGCGCGCCCACCACCGTGCATGGGCTGGGCGACCCCAAGGTGGAGGAGTTCCGCTACGAGGCCAGCAAGTACAACATCCAGCTCATCCCCTGCCCGGTGCGCCACATGGGCACCGAGTATTCCTTCGACGTGCTGCGCGCGATGTACCATAAGCTGCTCGAGAGCGACAGCTTCACCTTCCAGGAGTTCACCACGTGCGACAGCATTCTGGTGGAAAACGGCACGGTGCGCGGCGCGGTGCTGAAGAAAAAGGGCGGCGAGAGAGAGACGGTGCTTGCCAAGTACGTCGTGGCGGCGCCGGGGCGCGCGGGCGCGTCGTGGCTGACGGAGCTTGCGCACAGCGTGGGCATCTCCACACTCAACAACGAGGTGGACATCGGCGTGCGCGTCGAGGTACCAAACTCCGTGATGGATCACCTGACCAAGCACCTCTATGAGGCCAAGCTGGTCTACTATTCGGATACGTTTGAGAACAAGGTGCGCACCTTCTGCATGAACCCCGGCGGACTGGTGTCCGAGGAGCACTACGACGGCAGCATCGCGGTGGTCAACGGCCACAGCTACGCCGACGAGTCGCGCCACACCGAGAACACCAACTTTGCGATGCTGGTGTCCACCAAGTTCACCAAGCCCTTTGACCAGCCCACGCAGTACGGCAAGTACATCGCGCAGCTGGGCAACATGCTCACCGGCGGCGGCATCATGGTGCAGCGCCTGGGCGACCTGCTGCAGGGCCGCCGCACCGACGCCTCGCGCCTCAAAAAGTCCACCACCATCCCCACGCTGACCACCGCGGTGCCCGGCGACCTGTCCTTTGTGCTGCCCCACCGCCACCTGACCAGCATCATCGAGGCCATGCGCGCCTTCGACCACCTCGCGCCCGGCCTGTACAGCAAGAACACGCTGCTCTACGGCGTGGAGGTCAAGTTCTACTCCTCCAAGATCACCGTGGACGACAAGTTCGAGACCACCGTCAACAACTTCTTCGCCATCGGCGACGGCGCAGGCATCACCAGGGGTCTGATGCAGGCCTCCGTCACCGGCGTGGTCGTCGCGCGCGAGATCGCCAGCCGCCTGTAAGCGCAGCCTCTGCCATGAAGCCGCATCCCCGAACCCGGGGGTGCGGCTTTTGCCGTGTTTTCCGAACAGTTTGAGGAAAAACCCCGGAGCAGTTTTGCGGAACGTTCGGATATGGCCCGAAAAAGGGAAAACGTAACCATGTTAATATTCGAATTTTGTCGGTTAAGAAGCTGTGAAGTCGATTGACGAAACGCAGGGGGGCCGGTATACTTGTACCGTGATTTGTGTGTTAAGCAAAGCAACTTATCTGCATAACAGGGAGAGAGAAGCATGATCAGAACTGAGATCCCCCGCGCGGACTATGCGCACATGGGCGGCTCCGGCACCTGGGGCGGCGATTTTCCCGAAAACACGGGCATCAAGGGCGTCAAGGTGCTCGAGCGCGACATGGAGTTTGAGACGCCTTTCGGCACCACCGTGCCCATGATGCTGTTCGAGATCCCGGCGGAAATGACGGCGGATCACGTGGCCCACACCGTGCTGGACATCCCCTTCCACGGCTGGTTCGGCCTGTCGCCCTACCACGACACGCCCTCCGAGCGCGTGTTCTGGGTGATGCAGCGCGCGGGCGTCAAGTACATCGTGGCGGACGGCTCAGGCGGCGGCATCAATCCGCTGCTCGACCCCGGCGACGTCATCATCCCCGACGACCTGATCGACCAGACCAAGCGCGTTTCCTACCTGAGCAAGTTCACCGACAAGATCGTGCGCATGCGCGACATCGTCTGCCCGGATCTTGCGCAGCTGCTCTACCAGGAGGCGCTGAAGGAATACCCTCGCGTGTTCGGCCGCGGCACCTACGCCGTGGATGAGGCTCCTCGCTTTGAGACCAAGGCCGAGGTGCGCCGCCTGTATGACCAGCACTGCGACATCTGCGGCCACACCATGATGCCCGAGGCCGCGCTGGCCCGCGCCATCGGCGCCTGCTACGCCGCCATCTACCTGGTCTCCAACACCGCCGAGGGCATCAACCCCGACTGGAAGCGCCCCATCTTCGACCTGTACCACGAGTGCGCGGACAAGTTCGGCCGCATCGTGATCAACACGCTGGCCGCCATCGACCCGGCAAAGAAGCAGTGCCGCTGCAAGGAGTACCTGCTGCCCGTCCCCGGCGACGTCAACACCAGAATGAACGCCAAGTAGGCGTTGATTCATACATTGCTCAATCCAAAATGGAAAAAAGGAGATCCTGACCATGAAGAAGATTCTTGCTCTGGTTCTGGCGGCGCTGCTGGCGCTGACCCTGGCCGGCTGCACCGGCACGGCCTCCAAGCCCGCCGCGGACAACGGCGATGCGTTCAAGGTGGCCATCGTGCTGGGCGTCGGCGGTCTGGGCGACGAGTCCTTTAACGACAGCATGTACGACGGCTGCAAGCTGGCGATGGAGGCCGACAAGTCCGTCACCGTGCAGGTCGTCGAGCCCACCGAGGTGGCCGAGTTCGAGGGCCACTACATGGAGCTGGCCAAGACCGGCGAGTACGACCTGATCATCGGCTCCGGCTTTGACGGCGTCGAGGCCGTGACCAAGGTGTCCGGCCTGTTCCCCGAGCAGAAGTTCATGTTCGTCGACGGCGACTGCGGCGACCTGCCCAACGTCACCTCCGTGACCTTCCGCGACAACGAGAAGGCCTTCCTGCTGGGCTACATGGCCGCCAAGAAGACCACCACCGGCAAGCTGGGCTTCGTCGGCGGCATGGACATCCCCTCCATCAACATGTTCGCCGCGGGCTTTGAGGCGGGCGCTGCCTACGCCGACAAGAACGTCACCGTCGAGCGCAAGTACGTCGGCGCCTGGAACGACACCTCCACCGGCAAGGAGCTGGCGCTGGCGCTGTACGACGGCGGCTGCGACATCGTCTACGCCGCTGCGGGCGGCTCCGGCCTGGGCGTGTTCACCGCCGCGCAGGAGAAGAACGCCTACGTCATCGGCGCGGACACCAACCAGTGCAAGATCGACCCCGACCACGTGCTGGTCTCCGGCATCCGCACCCTGAACTACATCATCCGCGACGGCATCCTGGAGGCCAAGGCGGGCGAGCTGGTGCCCGGCTCCCAGAGCGCGGGCCTGAAGGAGAACGGCGTGGACTACGTCCGCGAGGGCTCCAACGTCGAGGTCTCCGACGAGATCATCGCCGAGGTGGATCAGGTGAAGCAGGACATCATCGACGGCAAGATCGAGGTACCCGCGAACCTGGACGACTCCGCTGCCTTCATCGCGGCGCTGGCGTAACAGAATCTAACGCCCCGCTTTTTCGGGCGCGTGCAGCAAAGGCGGCAGGCCCCACCGGGTCTGCCGCTGTGCTGTTTTTATCGGGAATGTGCACAAATACAATGAGAAATACATTCCATCCATCTTATGAGGAAACGAGGGGACGCAATGTACGCTGTTGAAATGCACGGCATCACCAAGCAGTTCAAAAATGTGTTGGCCAACAGCAACGTCGAGCTGCTGGTCAAACGCGGCGAGATCCATTCGCTGCTGGGTGAGAACGGCGCGGGCAAGTCCACACTGATGAACATACTGTATGGCATGTATGCGCCCACGTCGGGGCAGATCGTCGTACAGGGCAAGCCCGTCGTCATCGAAAACCCGCTCAAGGCCATCGAGCTTGGCATCGCGATGGTGCACCAGCACTTCATGCTCATCGAGCCGCTGACGGTCGCCGAGAACGTAGTGCTGGGCTACGAGCCCAAGAAGCGCGGCTGCTTCGACATGAAAAAGGCGGTGGAGGAGGTAAACGCACTGGCCGACCAGTACGGCCTGCACGTGGACGCGCGTGAAAAGGTGGAAAACCTCTCCGTCGGCACCAAGCAGCGCGTGGAGATCCTCAAGGCCCTCTACCGCAAGGCCGACATCCTGATCCTGGACGAGCCCACCGCTGTGCTCACGCCGCAGGAGGTCTCCGACCTGTTCCGCGTGCTGCGCAGGCTCAAGGAGAGCGGCAAGACCATCATCATCATCACCCACAAGCTCAAGGAAACGCTGGAGCTGGCCGACACCGTGACCGTGCTGCGCAAGGGGCAGGTCATCGATTCGCTGCCCGTCACCGAGCAGATGGATCAGGCGCAGCTGGCCGAGCTGATGGTGGGCCGCATCGTGTCGCTGGAGACGGAAAAGCAGCCCGCGCCCGGCGAGCACGAGGTGGTGATGGCGCTGCGCGGCGCGACGCTGACGCGCGACAAGCGCAATGTGCTCGATGACATCAGCCTGGAGATCCGCGCGGGCGAGATCTTGGGCATCGCGGGCGTGGAGGGCAACGGCCAGACCGAGCTGATCGACGTGCTGACGGGCCTGCAGCGCTTAAGCGGCGGCGCGGTGGTGCTGGGGGGCAAGCAGCTGCCCGCAAACCGCATCACGCCGCGCTCCATGCTGGAGGCCGGCGTGGGCCACATCCCCGAGGATCGCGGCAAGCGCGGGTTCGTGGGCGGCTTTACCATCGCCGAGAACATCGTGCTGGGCTATCATCGCAACAAGCCCTTTGCCAACCATGGCCTGATCGACCGCAAGGCGCGCGACGAATTTGCCGACCGCGTGGCGAAGCAGTACGACGTGCGCATGGATTCCATCAACGACACCGTGGGGTCGCTGTCGGGCGGCAACCAGCAGAAGGTGATCATCGGGCGCGTGTTTGCGCAGGACCCGCGGGTCATCATCGCGGCGCAGCCCACCCGCGGCGTGGACATCGGCGCGATCGAATACATCCACGCCGAGCTGATCAAGATGCGCGACGCGGGCAAGGCCGTGCTGCTCATCTCCGCAGATCTGGACGAGCTGATGCGCCTGTCCGACAAAATCGCGGTGCTCTACGACGGCCGCATCGTCGACCGCAGAGACGCAAGCGAGTACGACGAGCGCACGCTGGGCGCGCTGATGACGGGCCACACGCCGGACAGCGTGGAAAAGGAGGAGATGCAGGCATGACGCAGAAACGCTTCTCAATGGAAAAGCTGACGCAGAGCACCACGTTCCTCTCTGTCATCGCGCTGATCCTGTCGCTGCTGGTGTCGGGCGTGGTGATGCTGATCGCGGGGTATTCGCCCATCGAGGGGTACAGCGCGATGTTCACCGGCGCGTTTGGCAGCGTGGACAACCTCGCCCAGACCCTGGGCACCGCGACGCCGCTGATCTTTGCGGGCCTTGCGATGGCGTTCGCGGCGCGCGGCGGCATGTTCAACATCGGCATCGAGGGCCAGATCATCGCGGGCGCGTTCCCGGCGGCGCTGGTGGGCGCGTACCTGACGGGGCTGCCGTGGTTCGTGCACATCCCGCTGTGCTTCCTCGCCGGCATGGTCGGCGGCGGCCTGTGGGCGATGCTGGCGGGCTTTTTGAAGAACAAGCTGCGCGTGAGCGAGGTCATTTTGACCATCATGCTCAACTATGTGGCGCAGTACCTGGCCGAATACCTAGCCAACTACCAGTTCAAGGCAGAGGGCATGCTGGTGCGCACCGAGACCATCCAGCAAAGCGCCGTGCTGCCCACGCTGATCCCCTATTCGCGGCTGACCACGGGCATCTTCGTGGCGCTGGCGTTTGCGGTGTTCGTCTGGTGGTTCCTCTCGCGCACCACGCCGGGCTACCAGATGCGCGCCATCGCGCAGAACCCCTACGCGGCCGAGGCGGGCGGCATCAACATCGCCCGCATGAACCTGCTGACCATGTTCATCTCGGGCGCGCTGGCGGGCATGGGCGGCGCGGTGGAGGTGATGGGCGTGCACGGCTATTTCATCGTCAACATGACCTCGGGTTACGGCTTTGACGGCGTCGCCATCGCCGTCATGGGCAACAACACGCCGCTGGGCACCGTGATCTCCGCGCTGATCTTCGGCGCGCTGCGCGCAGGCTCCACCTCCATGAACCGCATGACGTCCATCCCCGGCGAGTTCATACAGGTGCTGCAGGCGCTGGTGATCCTGTTCGTGTCCACGCCCGGCATCGTGCGCGCGATCCTCAAAAAGCGCAGCTTCAAAAAGAACAGCCAGAAGAAGGAGGCGTAAGGCATGGGCGACGTACTTTCCATCGTGACTTCGCTGATCGCGGGCTCCATCCGCGTATCCATCCCCATCGCGTTCGCGGCGCTGGGCGGCACGCTCTCCGAGCGCAGCGGCATCATCAACATGGGCCTGGAGGGCACCATGCTGATGGGTGCGTTCTTCGGCGTGGTAGGCGCGTACTACACGCAGAGCGCGTGGCTGGGCCTGCTGGTGGCGATGCTGGCTGGCGCGCTGTGCGGCCTGCTGCACGCGGTGCTCACCATCCGCTTCAAGTGCGAGCACGTGCTGGCGGGCGTGGGCATGAACGTGCTGGCCTCCGGCCTGACCGTCGTGCTGCTGCAGATGATCTTCAACGCCAAGGGTAAGTCCTGCGAGGTGGCGTCCTTTAACATGGTCACGCTGCCCGGCATCAATCAGATTCCCGTGCTCAAGGACATCCTCGGGCAGGTGTCGCCCATGCTGATCCTGCTGGTCATCGCCATCGTCGGCGTGTGGTTTCTGCTCTACCGCACGGTGTTTGGCCTGCGCGCGCGCGTCATCGGCGAAAACCCCGAGGCCGCGGGCTCCATGGGCATCAACGTCTACCGCACGCAGTACATCTGCGTGATCCTGTGCGGCATCCTGGCGGCGATGGGCGGCGCGTACATGTCCATCGGCGACATCCACATGTTCAGCCGCGACATGGTCGCCGGGCGCGGCTTCATCGCGATGGCGGTGGTGATCTTCGGCGGCTGGCACCCCGTGGGCGCGTGGCTGGGCTCTCTGCTGTTCGGCCTGGCGCAGAGCCTGCAGTACCGCCTGCAGTCGGGCTCCATCCCGCCGCAGCTGGTGCAGATGCTGCCCTACATCGTGACCCTCGTGGTGCTGGTGTTCGCACGCGGCTCCAAGCACCGCGCCCCCGCCGCCGAGGGCCGCCACTACTACGCAAAGGGAGAGCAATGACATGGAAGATATGCAGAACATCCGCAGCACGCTGCTGAACACCCCCGGCCTTGACGAGGTGCGCAAGACCCTGCGCGAGAAGATCCTCATCACTCCGCAGACATCTGAGGAGATGTCGCAGACCGTGCGCCGTCAGGAGGCGCTGGTGGACTCGTTGCTGCGCGCCTACACGATGTACGACAACGGCATCCCCATGCGCCCCACGCTGGGCAACGAGATGCAGATCATGTACATGCGCGAGCGGCAGACGCTGTCCTTTCTGCTGTTCCCCGAGCTGCTCAAGCTGGAGTACGAGGTCGCGCGCGTGATTGGCGATGTGTTCATCGCGCCCATGATGCGCGGCAAGACCCTGCCCGAGATCCTCAATTCCAACCAGCCCATCGCCGCCGCGCACCGCTATGCGCACGAGGAGATCGTGGTGGCGCGCGAGGACTTTGGCATCTACCGCCACTACGAGTGCGCCGACTGCTACGGCCTGCCCAACATTGGCATGAAGATCTGCGCCTACGAGGCGGGCACCGCGGCGGGCTGCTTTGCCAAGCCCCTCGGCCGCCCCGTCGAGGTCATCGAGACCAAGTGCTGTGCCAACGGCGACCCCTACTGCGAGTTCGAGATCCACGTGGGCTGACGGAGGTCGGACATGGATACGCTGTTCAAAAACGTATGGGTCGTAACGGTGGATGACGACATGCGCGTGCTGGAAAACGCCTCCGTCCGCGTGCACGACGGCCGCATTACTTACGTCGGCACGCAGCCGCAGGACGAGACCGGCGCGCGCGTGATCGACGGACGTGGCCGCAAGCTGCTGATGCCCGGCTTCGTCAACGGTCACACGCACCTGCCCATGACGCTGTTCCGCTCCTCCGCGGACGATCTGGAGCTGCACACCTGGCTCAATACCCGCATCTTCCCGATGGAGGCCAGGCTGACGCCCGGCAGCGTGCAGTGCGGTGCGGAGCTGGCGCTGTGCGAGCTGGCGCGGGCGGGCGTGACCACCATCAACGACATGTACACCCTGTGCCGCGCGCTGATCCCCGCGCTTCAGAAGATCCCGCTGCGCGCGACGCTTTCGATGGGGCTGTTCGGGCAGGCGGACAACGCGCAGGCGCAGCTGGACGACGCCATCGCGTTCCACGACGAGTACGACGGCGCGCTGGGCGGCCTCGTCCGCATCGGCCTCGGCCCGCACGCCGAGTACACCAACACCGAAGCCTACCTGCGCCGCTGCGCCGACGAGGCCCGCCGCCTCGGCTGCCCGCTGCACATCCACGTCTCCGAGACGAAAAAGGAGCACGAGGAGTGCAGGGCGCGCCACGGCGTGACGCCCGCCCAGCTGCTGGAGCGCACGGGCTTCTTCGACGGCAACCGCGCATTTCTGGCGCACTGCGTCTGGCTGGAGGACGAGGACATCGACCTCCTCGCCCGCACGGGCGCGGCGGCGCTGCACAACCCCTGCTCCAACCTAAAGCTCGCCAGCGGCTTTGCCCCCGTGCCCAAGATGCTCCGCAAGGGCGTGCATCTGGCGCTCTGCACCGACGGCGCGTCGAGCAACAACAACCTCGACCTGTGGGAGGAGATGCGCATCTGCGCGCTGATGCACAAGGGCTACGCGCTGGACGCCACGGTCGTCCCGGCGGAGCAGGCGCTGTACATAGCGACCCGCGGCGGCGCGCTGGCGCTGGGCTACGAGGACGTGGGCAGCGTGGCCGAGGGCTTCCGCGCCGACCTGATCCTCGTGGACATCGACCGCCCCTGCTACCAGCCCATGACCAATTTGATCCACCACATCGTCTACGCAGGCAACAGCCGCGACGTGGTGCTGACCATGGTGGAGGGCCGCATCGTCTGCGAAAACGGCGTGGTTGCGGGCGTCGATCCGGAGGAGCTGCGCGTGCGCGCCCAGCACTACTACGACACCGTGTTCCGCCTGTGACGGAGCGCCCCGGCATGAGTAGTCTCGTGCCGGGGCGTCTTTGCGCCCGGGGATGCAAATTTCGGTTTTGGGCAGAAACGTGTTGCTTTTGCGGGAAAACTCGTGTAAAGTAGGGGTGGATGCGGCACAGGAGAGCCAAAACCGGGCCGCAGGGGAGCGTTGACATGGAAAAGCGGAGCGATTCTTTGGGACGGCCCATTGCGCGCGATGCGTTCGACTGCGCCGAGGTGCTGGTGCTGCTGTGCGCCGCGCAGCCCTGCGATGCGGAGCGCGCCGCACGCCTCATCCGGGAAAAGCAGTTCTGGCACGTGGTGGTCAGCGGCAGCGAAGCCGCGCGCATGGCGGAGCAGCTGCGCCGCCTGCCCGGCATGCCCAACCTCTGGCTGGAGACGCAGGCGCAGGACGCGCAGGACAGCGCGCCCCGCACGCGCGCACTGCTGGAGGGCAAGGGCGTGCGCCCGCGTACCCTCGCGCTGGCCGGGGCCGAAGCCCAGCTGGCAGGCGCCGCGCAAGCCTTTGCCGCGTGCTTCCCCGGCGCGCGCATCTTCTGCGCCGCCCAAACCGACTGAGGAGGAGCGAGCAATGGATCAGTATCTCTACAAATGCCCCGTGTGCGGCTATGTGCACATCGTGCCCGGCTACTGGGTCAGCTACGACCCGCCCGCAGAGCTGGAGCAGCCGCACTTCATGAACGGCGAACTGTGCGAACACGTGCTGATCTACGCAGGTCAGGCTTGACGCGCAGTGCGGCGCGTGCTACACTGGGGACATCATCGGAGGGTGCGCCGTTCGTTTGGAAATGGCAACCGGATAAGATGTCGGCTGAAATGCCGGGGTCTTATCCGGTTTTTTGTTTTGAGAGGAGAGAGAACATGGCATTTGACGCAAAGTACTGCCCCGACGCGATCTACAACCCCACCCGCAGCGTGCTGCTCAACGACGAAAACTACCTCTACCGCCTGCGCGAGCATCCCGAGAAGGACGATCCCGACTATGTCAGCGTACTGCGCGACCCCGACGGCGCGCACGACGCCTGTGAGCTGAGCGACACGTTCTACTTCACGCCCGGGCAGGGCGCGCAGCCGCGTATCGCGGGCTACCACGAGCACCGCAAGGGCTTTGAGCTGTTCATGGTGGGCGGCGAGGGCGCGAAGTGCCTCATCCGCGTGCGCGGCAGGCAGACGTGGGCGTACCCGGGGGACATGATCTTCCTGCCGCCCGCGACGCCGCATTCCTTCCTCTGGTACGGCAACCCGCTGCGCTGGCGCGAGATGTTCTCCGGCATGCGCATGAACCCCGGCGGCAACGCCAACTGGCGCATACTGGAGTTCCATCCCGACGCGCACGACGACCCGGAGTTTGAGGCCGTCTACCAGTCGCACAGCGACTACATCGCCCACGACCATCCCACGCGCTTTGCCGATGCGGACGACATCCCCGAGGTGATCCGTCTGGGCGCGGGTGCGGCGGCGTTCGAGCTGAACGGCGTGCGCATGCTGCAGAAGGTGACGCGCGCGCAGTGGTGGGGCCAGCGCGAGGTGTGGCAGTTCCGCCTGCCCGAGGGCTTCACTATCACCTGCCCGCACAGCAACGACCGCGAGCAGATCCTGATGGTGTATGCAGGGCAGGTGCGCGTGCGCATCCGGGGCGTTGCGGAGTTCGTGGCGAAGCAGTGGGACTACGTCGACATCCCCGCGTGGCTGGACGCGGAGCTGACCGTGCTGTCCGACGAGGCGGTGGTGTTCGACATGAACTGCCAGGGCTACCTATACAGCGCGCTGGAGGAGATCGCCATGCGCGCGGAAGGGGAGCCGAGGCTGCTTGCAGACGAGGCCGCGCTGCGCTCTATCCTGCTTAAGAACGACGTGCGGCTCTTTGGTGTACCGAAGAATTAAACTGCGTAATTTCGCGGTCGAACGCGTTGACATTCGCGGCGCGGCATGGTATATGTATATACGTTCATCGGAGGGAAGTGACACGTCAGAGGCCAGTTGCCGGATAAGGTGGCGGTTGAAATACCGTTATACTTATCCGGCTTTTTTGTTGATGAGGAAAGAGAGGTATGCGAGACGATGACACAGAAGAACAGTTTCACGCAAGGGCCGATCCTGGGCCCCATGCTGCGCTTTACGCTGCCCGTTCTGGGCGCGATCCTGCTGCAGACCATGTACGGCGCGGTGGACATGCTGGTGGTGGGACGGTTCGCGGAGGCGGCGGACGTATCCGCGGTGTCCACGGGCAGCTGGCTGATGCAGCTGGTCACGTCGCTGATCACGGGCGTTTCGATGGGCACCACGGTGCTGCTCGGGCGGCGCATCGGCGAGGAGCGCCCCGAGGAGGCGGGCCGGCTGATCGGCGCGAGCATCGTGCTGTTTGCGCTGATCACCGCCGTCATCACCGTACTGATGGAGTGCTTTGCCAACCCCATCGCGCGCATCATGCAGGTGCCCGAGGAGGCCTTTTCCGCGACGCTGCAGTATGTGCGCATCTGCGCGGGCGGCGCGGTGTTCATCGTGGCCTACAACGTGCTGGGCAGCATCTTCCGCGGTCTTGGCAACTCGCGCATCCCGCTGATGACGGTGGCCATTGCCTGCGTGGTCAACATCGCGGGCGACCTGCTGCTGGTGGGCGCGCTGCGCATGGCGGCCGCGGGCGCGGCGATCGCGACGGTGGCGGCACAGGGCATCAGCGTGGCGCTGTCGCTGCTCATCATCCGCAGGCAGAAGATGCCCTTTTCCTTCCGCCTGCGCGACATCCGCTGGGACGCGCCGCGCATGGCGAGGTGCTGCGCATGGGCCTGCCCATCGCGCTGCAGGACGTGCTGGTGAGCATCTCCTTCCTGGCCATCACCGCCATCGTCAACTCGCTGGGCGTCATCGTGTCGGCCGGCGTGGGCGTGGCCGAGAGGCTCAGCGGCTTTGTGATGCTGGTGCCGTCGGCCTTCGGGCAGTCCATGGCCGCCATCGTCGCGCAGAACATCGGCGCAAAGCAGTACGCGCGCGCCAAGAAGTGCATGCTCTACGGCATCGGGGCCTCGCTGGCCGCGGGCGCGGTGATGGCGTACTTTGCGTTCTTCCACGGCGAGCCGCTGTCCATGATCTTTGCGCGCGACGCGCAGGTCGTGGCGGCGTCGGCGGCGGAGTACCTCAAGGCCACCGCCATCGATACGCTTCTCATCAGCATCATGTTCGTGATGGTGGGCTACTTCAACGGCTGCGGCAAGACCTTCTTCGTGATGCTGCAGGGCATCCTGGGCGCGTTCTGCGTGCGTATTCCCGTGTCGCTCGCGATGAGCCGCCTGACGCCCGTGTCGGTGTTCGCGGTGGGCCTGGCCACGCTCGCCTCCACCGCGCTGCAGATCGTGCTGTGCGTGGGCTATTACCTCCTGCTGCGCCGCAGGGAGCGCAGTTTGGAGCCGATCAGGGAGTGAACCTCTATGGAACCCATGGAACTGCTGTTTACCGTGACGGAGGGCTGTATCGCGGCGCAGCCCGGCGCGTTCCGCTGCGCATGGGCGGACGGCGTGCTGTGCGCGGAGGTCTGGTATGATTTTTCGAACGCACCGCTGCGCCTGACCGAGCCCGCCCGGCCCGGCGACGCCGCCCGCATCGTGCTGCTGCCCTACCGCATCGAGCTATATGTGAACGACGGCCTGTGCGACGAGGAATGGCCGTGCGGAAACCTGCTGCTGCAGCCCGAAAAGCTGCCGGAGACCGTCCGCATACAGCCTCATCGTCCGAACGGGCAGCCCCAGCCCGCCGTGCTGCGCACCTTCCGCGGCGCGCAGGGCTGGCATCCCGAGCCGAACGTGTTCGTGGGCGACTGCATGCCCTATGTGTGCGGCGGCAGGTACCATGTGCTCTACCTCAAGGATCGCCATCGCCACGCCTCCAAGTGGGGCAGGGGCGCGCACCAGTGGGCGCACATCTCCACGGCGGACTTCGATCTCTGGCAGGAGCACCCGCTCGCGGTGGAGATCGACGACCCTGCGGAGGGCTCCATCTGCACCGGCTCGCACATCGAACGCGGCGGCGAGCAGCTGTTGTACTACACCGTGCGCACCTGCGACGGCAGTCCTGCACCCATCCGCCGCTCCGTGTCGCGCGACAGATTTCATTTTGAAAAGGACCGCAGCTTTTCCTTTACGTTGTCGGCGCGGTACACGGCGGCCAGCGCCCGCGATCCCAAGGTGGTGCGCGCGGCGGACGGGCTGTACCACATGCTCGTCACCACGTCGCTGGCAGAGGAGGGCAGAGGCTGCCTTGCGCACCTGACCTCGCCCGATCTGGATAAATGGACGGAGCAGGAGCCGCTCTACATCGCCCCGGAGGGCGGCGGAGAGCCCGAGTGCCCCGACTACGTCGCCTACTGCGGCCGGTACTACCTCATCTTCAGCCTGCACGGCGTGGGGCAGTACCTGCTCTCCGACGCGCCGTTTTCCGGCTTCCGCTCCCCGCGCGACCCCGTGATCCCCTGCTCCTCGGTGCCCAAGTGCGCCCCGTGGAAGGGTGAGCTGGTCTTCGCGGGCTTCGAGGGCGGCGGCAGGTATGCCGGCACGCTCACCTTCCGCACCGCGCGGGCGGGGGAGGACGGCGAGCTGGTCTTTTCGGATTAGGAACTCAAAACCCGGGTTTCCGCTTCCCAAAGGCTCCCCTTGAGGGTTCACCCGGAGGGGTGAAGCCGACCGGAACACCGAGCTTTCCTGAAGGGGAAGCACGGTGCGGAGAGGGAAGCTGTCGCCTGCAGGCGACCGAAGGGTGGGAACGCACCAGCAATTCCGCACAAAAAAGCATCCGGACGGAAGCATTTTTCCATCCGGATGCCTTTTTGTGAAGATTTAGTGGATCAGGGTGATGTGGGAGAACACGCCGACCAGCGTGTTGGCCACGGTGGACATCATCTTGATGAAGATATCCAGCGCGACGCCCACGACGTCCTTGCGGGTATCGCCGACGGTATCGCCGGTGACGGCCGCCTTGTGCGCCGCAGAGCCCTTGCCATGGCCCTCCAGCGCGCCGGACTCGATGTACTTCTTGGCGTTGTCGAACGCGCCGCCGGAGTTGCCCATGAAGATGGCACGCGGGATGGCGCAGATGGTGGCGCCGACCAGTATGCCGCCGACGAAGTCCGGGCCGAACACGATGCCGCCCACGATGGGGATCAGCAGCGCCAGCACGGAGGGCGCCAGCATGCGGCGGAGGGCCTCCTTGGCGGCCATCTCAACCAGCGCGTTGTAGTCGGGGCGGACGGTGCCCTCCAGCACGCCGGGCTGTGAGAGCTGCTTGTCGCCGGCATGGGCCATCAGACGGGCCGCGTCGATGGTGTTGTCGGTGAGCATGGCGGAGAAGAACTCCACCAGCGCGCCGCCGAGGATGCCGCCGGCCACCACGAAGAAGGAGGCGAAGTTGAGGATGGGCTCAATGCCCACGGAGTAGTTGCCCACATAGGCGGTGATCAGGGAGACGGTGGCAAACGCAGCCGAGCCGATGGCAAAGCCCTTGCCGATGGCGGCGGTGGTGTTGCCCACGGAGTCCAGCTTGTCGGTGATGACGCGGACCTCGGGATCCAGGTGGCAGGACTCAGCCAGGCCGCCCGCGTTGTCCGCGATGGGGCCGAAGGCGTCGATGGAGACCGTCGCGCCGACGAAGGCCAGCATGCCCAGCGCCGCGATGGCGATGCCGTAGGTGCCGCAGGTGATGCCCGAGATGAGCAGCGCCAGCACGATGACCGCTACGGGCAGCAGCACGGAGCGGGAGCCGATGGCGTCGCCCTTGGTGATGACGAAGGCCTCGCCGTCGGTGGCGGTCTCAGCCAGCCGCTGGGTGGGCTTGTAGTCGGTGGAGGTGTAGTACTCGGTGATGGAGCCGATGGCGATGCCCGAGGCGATGCCCAGCACCGCGCAGACCCACGGAGAGATCCAGCCCAGCTTGAAGGACGCGTACAGCGGGACGTCCTTGAACATCACATAGGAGATCACAAGGCCGATGATCAGCGTCAGGCCCGCGGAGATCCAGGTGGCCAGGTTCAGCTCGCGGCTGGGGTTGTCGCCCATCTTGCGGATGGAGGCGTAGCCCAGGCCCAGCAGGCAGCCCAGCAGGCCGCCGGCAGCCAGCAGCACGGGGAAGAGCGTGGTGGCCTGGAAGGTGGCGTCGGACACGGCAGCGCCATCGGAGGCAAACAGCGTGGCCGCGATCATGATGGAGGAGGCGATGGTGGCAACAAAGGACTCCAGCAGGTCGGAGCAGTTGCCCGCGATGTCGTTGACGTTGTCGCCGATGAAGTCGGCCACGGTGTTGGGCACGCGGGAGTCGTCCTCGGGCAGGTCGTGACGGATCTTGCCCAGGATGTCCGCGGAGATGTCAGCAGCCTTGGTGTAGTTGCCGCCGGCCACGCGGTTGAACATGGCGACCAGCGAGCAGCCCAGCGAGTAGCAGGAAAGGCGCATGATGGTGGGGTTGCACTGCAGGGTGGCCAGCAGGCCGTGGCCCGTGGCGTCGGTCTTGACGCCGCCGAAGATCAGCGACACCAGCACGACGCCCAGCATGCCGAACGCCTGCACCGCAAGGCCGGAGATGGAGCCGCCGCACAGCGCGACCTTGACGGTCTCGCCGATGGACAGCGAGGTGCGCGCCTTGTTGGCGGTGCGCACGTTGGCGTAGGTGGCCGAGCGCATGCCCAGCACGCAGACGCAGGAGCTCATCGCAGCCCCCAGCAGGAAGGTGATGCCGGAGGTCGCTTCGATGAACAGCGAGAACACCAGCGCCACGATCACGCAGACGATGGAGATGGTCTTGTACTCGGTCTTCATGAAGGTGCTCGCGCCGTCGCGGATGATCTTGGCCATCTCGGACATGTCAGCGGTTCCTTCGTCCATCTTCTTGATGCGGAAGTAGTTGAAGAACACATAGATCAGGGCCAGAATGATAATGCCCAAAACAATAAACCATGCCATAGGGTTCAATCCTTTCCTGTTTGATGCACACACTTGCGGTGCTTTTTCGCTGCAAACGGATCTCGCCATGCGCAGCGGGCCCTCCCCACCCGTTCGGTTCCTGATTTGGCTGTTGCCGATGCATAAAGCTTGGTTTCGGGAAGCGGGCGCGCCGGAACAGGCCCGCGATCCATCCGTATGGTAGCACAAAATTCTTCAAATGTGAAACGGGTTTTTACGAAATTGGCAGATTTTGTAAAGTTCGTTCCGCGAAGAGAAACAAAGCGAAACAGCGTTTTGAATGATGAAACGCCAGGCGCGGTCAACCCCTCCGGCCGCTGATGAACACTGTAATTTACTTCACAAACTATTATAGCATAAGGATCCGCTGAAAGCGAGTGTCAAAATCACAACTTATGGCAAATTAACGCACCCCCAAAAGCTTTAGCCCCACCCTCCCCCAAGAGCTTCATTCCATACAAAAAAACAGCCCCGGCATGCGCTGGAGCTGCTGTGTTTCCCGCCTCAGGCCTTTTTGCCCTTGAGCAGCGGGGAGAGCTTTTTGTAGATCAGGAAGGTGATGATCACCGACAGCATGCCCTTGATGAAGGTAAAGGGCATGTTGAACCAGAGCAGCGCGTCCCACAGGTTCTTGACGTTGGGGTTGATGGCCTGGTACAGCGACAGGATCACGTCCATGGGCATGAACGCGGTGTAAACAGGGTAGACCACGAAGTAGTTGGAGAACACCGAAATGATCGCCATCGCCGCCGCGCCGCACAGCGAGCCGATCAGCGCGCCCTTGCGGCCGCCCATGTGCTTGTAGAACATGCCCGCGGTGAACACGAAGGAGGCGCCCAGTATGAAGTTGGACAGCTCGCCCACGCCGCCGGTGGTGGAGAAGAACACGTTGATCAGGTTCTTGATGAGGCACACGCACACGCCCCACAGCGGCCCTAAGGCAAAGGAGGCGATGAGCGCGGGCAGCTCGGACAGGTCCAGCTTGATGAAGCTGGGCATCAGCGGCACGTTGAAGCTGATGAACATCAGCACCGTGGCCACGGCTCCCAGCATGGCGGTGACCGTCAGCTTGCGCACGGTCGGGGTACGGGGGGACTTGGGTTGCGTCATGGACAGACCTCTTTTAAGATATGAGGGGATTTGAAGGCGCGCCCATGCGGTGTTTGGCGTCCACAAGCGCGTTGGCTTCATCATATCTTCTTTCATCCGGACTGTGACCGTCGGCTCAGGAATGTAACCTGATCAGTGCGCCTGTCCGGGCGCACGCGCGGGCTTCTACCGCCGATTGGGAATTTCACCCCACCCTGAAGATAGCAGGAAAAGTGAACGCTCACCTCGCCTGCAGTCTCATTATACAACAAACGGGACATTTTGCAAGATAAATCTGCACAAATCGCATTGACATTGCGGGAAGAAATGCTACAATATGTTCAAACATACACATGTTCGGACATGTTAACGCTAAGGGGGTTGAAGACATTGCAGGCAAGACTGGATCTGGAAACGGGCACCATTACCGGGGACTCGAAGCTGTCGCAGCGGCGCATCGGCGACCTTGCGGGCGTATTTGCCGACGAGGCGGCGCGCGCCGCGATGGACCCGGAGACGGTGGTCTACCGCGTGCAGATGCACGACGCGGAAAAAGAGGGCACGCCCGGCGGGCTGCTGTTCGGCACGAGCACCGTGCTGCCCGGCAAGGTGGGCAACGAGTATTTCATGACCAAGGGCCACTACCATGCCCAGCGCGACACCGCGGAGTATTACTTCTGCATCGCGGGGCAGGGCGCGCTGATCCTGATGCGCGAGGACGGCACCTGCTGGATGGAGCAGATGCAGCGCGGCTCGCTGCACTACATCGAGCGCAGCGTGGCACACCGGCTGGCCAACACGGGCGACGAGCCGCTGGTGGTGGGCTGCTGCTGGGGCTCGGACATCGGGCACGACTACGAGAGCATCGCGCGCACGGGATTCACTAAGAGACTGATCGAGAGAGACGGAAAGGCGATACTGACATGATGAGCATTATCAACGAACACTCCGCGCTGCCGCTGAACAAGCAGGTGGAGAATTACCTGCGCACGCTTGTGCAGGAGGAGAAGTACCGAAAGGGGCAGCTGCTGCCCACCGAGATCCAGCTGGCGGAGGAACTTGGCGTGGCGCGCAACACCGTGCGCACCGCGATGGACAAGCTGGTGCGCGAGGGCATCATCACGCGCAAAAAAGGCGTGGGCACGCAGGTCAACCGCGCCCCCATTGTCACCGACCTGACCCGCTGGAACTCCTTTTCGCTGGAGCTGGGCGACCAGATGCACACGCTGTCGCGCACGGTGTCGCACATGGCCGTCAACCGCGAGGTGGGGGCGGATCTGGGGCTGCTGCCCGGCCAGCAGGCGCTGTGCCTGCAGCGGCTCAAGGGCATCGAGAACGAGCCGATGGTGCTGCTGGTCAGCTACTTCCCGCGCGAGCTGAACATATCGCCGGATGAGAAGTTCGAGGGCAGGCTCTACCAGGTGCTGCAGGAGAAGTACGGCGTGCGCCCCGCCCGCTCCTGCGAGGAGATCGGCGCTTCCCCCCCCACCCAGGAGCTGAGCCGCAAGCTCTCCCTGCCCCGCGACGTGCCCGTGCTCTACCGCAAGCGCCGCGTGCTGGACGGCAACGGCAACCTCATCGAGCTGGCGTTTGCCTTCTACCGCGCCGACCGGTTCGTCTACCAGATCGACATCCCGTGGGAGGGACGTCCATGAGCAATTACGACAGATTTCCAACCGTAGCGGTGCCCTATCCGCTGCACGCGGGCTATGCGGCCATATCCGCGGCGCTGTGCGAGGCGCTGCGCGGCAAGGAGGACGCCGTGCTCGTGGTGGACGGCTACCCCGGCACGCGCTGGGACGAGGTCGTGGGCGGGCTGATGGAGCACCTGACGTTCTCCGCCGTACTGGACGCCGCGCAGGCCAATTACCCGAACGAGCGTATCGGCCACATGCTGCAGCGCAATCTGACCGACGACCGCGTGTTCGGAGTGCTGTCCTGCCATAAAATAGAAGAATTCTTCGACGAGAACAAGCTGGCCGTGCTGCGCAGGAGCGTCGAGGGAGGCAAGGGGCTGAGGCTGGTCTACGGCACGGGCGCGGCGCTGGTGACCCGCGGCGACGTCACGGTGTATGCGGACCTCGCCCGCTGGGAGATCCAGCAGCGTTACCGCTCGGGCGAGCTGGGCAACTGGTGCGCCGACAACCGCGGCGAGGAGACGCTGCGCAAGTACAAGCGCGGCTACTTCGTGGACTGGCGCGTCAACGACCGCCATAAGCACGCGCTGCTGCCCAAGCTGGACTTCGTCCTGGAGACCAACACGCGCGACCACCCCGTGATGATCGCGGCCAAGGACGCGCAGGCGGCCTACGCGCTGACGGCGCACCGCCCCTTCCGCGTAGTACCCTACTTCGACCCCGGCGTCTGGGGCGGGCAGTGGATGAAGAGGGTCTGCGGGCTGGACGCGTCGCAGCGTAACTACGCCTGGAGCTTCGACGGCGTGCCCGAGGAAAATTCCCTGCTGCTGGAGCACGATGGCGTGGTGATGGAGCTGCCCGCAATCAATCTGGTGCACGAGCAGCCCCACGCGCTGCTGGGCGAGAAGGTGCACGCCCGCTTCGGCGCGGAATTCCCCATCCGCTTCGACTTCCTGGACACCGTGGACGGGCAGAACCTCTCCCTGCAGGTGCACCCGTTGACCGAGTACATCCAGCAGACCTTCGGCATGCACTACACGCAGGACGAGAGCTACTACATACTGGACACAAAGCCCGGCGCGGACACCTGCGTCTACCTGGGCGTTAAAAACGGCGTGGAGCCGCAGAAGATGCTGGACGCGCTGGAGCAGGCGCAGCACACGGGACAGTTTGACGCGGAAAAATACGTCAACCGCATCCCCGCAAAGAAGCACGACCACTTCCTGATCCCCGCGGGCACCGTGCACTGCTCCGGCAAGGATGTGATGGTGCTGGAGATCAGCGCCACGCCCTACATCTTCACCTTCAAGCTGTGGGACTGGAACCGCGTGGGCCTGGACGGCAAGCCCCGCCCCATACACCTGGAGCACGGCCGGCACAACATCCAGTTCGACCGCGACACCGACTTTGTAATGCGCGAGCTGGTGGGCCGCGTGGAGCCCGTTTCGCAGGGCGACGGCTGGCGCGAGGAGCGCACCGGTCTGCACGAGCGCGAGTTCATCGAGACGCGGCGGCACTGGTTCACTAAGGCCGTGCCCCAAGACACCTGCGGCACCGTCAACATGCTCAACCTGGTGCAGGGGTCGGCCGCCGTGGTGGAAAGCCCCGACGGCGCGTTTGCACCCTTTACCGTGCACTACGCCGAGACCTTCATCGTGCCTGCGGCGGTGGGAAAGTACACCATCCGCCCGGCCGTGGAGGGCGAGGAGTGCGCCACAATGAAGGCGTACGTGCGTGGGTAGCACGGGGGAGGGGGCGGGGCGGGGGAGGCCGGCGGCTGCGCC
>JAXEXP010000043.1:0-6882 GCA_034113365.1 Candidatus Spyradocola sp. | reverse complement strand
CCCGCTTCGTTTGGTGCTGCCTTTGTCCATACTCCATTTCTGTGAAGTTCATCTGCTTTTCCATCTTTCTCACCTCGGTTCTATTATACTACTTCCTTTTCTTTTGATAAATCAGTGTTTACTCAAGGGGAAGGCTTTTGGCGGCTTCACTCAATTCCGCACGCGGGCGCGTAGCCCTCGCGCGTCCTCTGGTCGTAGTAGACGGCGGTGACAAAGCTCATCGCAAGGGGCATGAGGAAGGCCATGGCCAATACCGTGAGCACCGGCGGGAACAGCGCCAGCGTCATCAGCAGCAGGTCGGCCAGCACCGTCAGCAGCAGGCTGCCCACCAGCACCGCGCCGTAGACCGCCATCGCCGCGGCATAGGCCCAGTCGGTAAAGAAGCGCTTGACCGCAAGGCCGATGGCATTGAAGTGCCACTGATCCTCGTTGATGGCCACCAGGTACACCAGCGACTGCACGCCCATCACCAGCAGCACGGCCACCAGCTCCAGCGCCGTCACCGCCGCGGGGCCCATCACGGGCAGCAGCGCGACGAGCGCCGACACCACCGACAGCACAATGGACAATCCAAGCTCGGCCAGCAGCAGCGCGAGGTTGAGCACCATCAGCCTGCCCGCGCGCCTGCGTATCGCCGCAAACGCCGCGCCGAAGGGCACGCGCACGCCGTGCCACAGCCGCGACTGCGCCTCGGCCACCGCGCCCTGCGCCATGGGCATCAGCACGTAAGACGACACCAGCTGCAGCGGCACCGAGATCAGCGCCACGCCCACCAGCGTGCCCATGGAGCCCAGCAGCTGCCGCAGCATCTGCTCGTGGTCCATCAGGCCAAAGTCCTCCAGCACGCGGCTCACCGCGTCGCCGATGGCCCACTCGTCAAAGCCGTAGGTCAGCAGCGACTGCAATATGGTCTGCAGCAGCTGAAACGCCGGGCGGAAGGCCACCAGCAGGCAGTAGTAGCCCGCCACCGCGATCACCAGCGCGGGCAGCACGCCGCACAGCAGCACCGCGGGAAAGCTCGTGCCAAGGCTGCCCGACCACAGCCGCCAGCCGCGCGTCAGCAGCGCGCCAAAGCCCGTTCTTCTGTTCTGTTGCATTCCGATCCCTCCGTTTCCGCGTCTATCTGCGCATGCACAGCGCGGCGATGCTCTCGGCAACGCCCAGCACGCCGAACACCGCAAGGAAAATGCCCACAACCAGCATGAACACCGCGTTGAGGTTGATGGTGCCCGTGAGCACCAGGATGCCGAACAGCAGCCACAGCGCCGCCGTGGGCAGGTGCAGCCACCACCAGGGCAGGCGCAGATGCGCCGTGCGCAGCACCGAGAAGCACTGCACGATGCCCGCGCCCAGGCTCAGGATGCCGATGAGCACAGGCGTCACGCCCGTGATCTGCACGCGCAGCAGGTAGATCACCAGCGCCGCCACCAGCAGGAACACCGGCCCGGCCAGGAACATCGGATCGGGACGGGGCTTTGCAAACACCCAGCGCAGCAGCCCGGCAACGCCCGCCGCCGCGAGGCACAGCGCCAGCAGGATCACCATCTGCACCAGCGCCTGATCCCTCTGCCAGATGAAATAGGCGCCCATCAGCAACACCAGCGCATGGCCGCCCAGCTGCGCCCATTCGCTCTTCCGCATCATATCCATCGCTCAGGACCTCCTTTGCTCTAGTATAGCACAGCCCGTGCGCTTTGTCTCTTTAATTTCCGGCGAAATGGGCCCCTGCGCCGCCCAGCGCAGTTTTTTTCAAATATTATATTGACAGACTATATTATAGCTCGTATAATATAGCTGCAAACCAAGCATGAGAAAGGAGGCGGGGCGCATGCTGCTGCCCGTCAACGCGGCGATGCTGGACGCCTGCGTGCTGGCCACGCTGGAGAAGGGCGACACCTACGGCTACCGCATCACGCAGGAGCTGGCCGCGGGCGTCGGCGCATCGGAATCCTCGCTCTACCCGGTGCTGCGCCGCCTGCAGAAGGATGGCTGCCTGACCACCTACGACGTGGCCATCTCCGGCCGCAACCGGCGCTACTACCGCCTGACGCCGCAGGGCAAACAGGTGCTGGACGCCTACCGGGCCGAGTGGATCGAATACAAACGGCGCATCGACGACATCCTTGCGCAGGCGAACGAGGAGGAGAACCATGACGCGCACTGAATTCATGGCCGCGCTGCGCGGCCGGCTCAGCCATCTGCCCGCGGAGGAGCAGGACGCCGCGCTGCGGTACTATGAGGAATACTTTGACGAGGCGGACTCCGAGGAGGAGGCCGCGCGCCAGCTGGGCTCGCCCGAGGACATCGCCGCGCGCATACTGGGCGAGGGCGCGCAGGCCCAGGCAGAGCAGCCGCAGACGGCGCAGCAGCCCGTGCAGCCGCCCAAACCCAAGCACTCGCCGTGGTTCTGGGCGGGCATCGTTACGCTGTGCATCTTCGCATCGCCGGTGCTGCTGGGGGTGGCGGCGGCGGCGCTGGGGCTGCTCATCAGCGCGGCGGCCATCGTGCTGGCGCTGGCGGCAGCGGTGATCTGCCCCTTCCTGGCGCTGAGCGTGTCCATGCTGGCCGCGTTCGCGCTCTGCCTCTACCTGGCGGCCGGCGCGGCGGGGGTGTTTATGCCGGGGGCGGTGCTGCTGTGCGGCATCGGGCTGCTGTGCGGCGCGCTGGGGCTGCTCAGCGGTGTGTTCACGGGCTATCTGTGCTACTGGACCGGGCTGCTGTTCAAAAAGCTGTTCCGCAGCTTCCGCAGGAAAGGAGCGAGTGCATAAATGAATAAATTCGTAAAGGTGCTGCTGATCATCGCGGCGTGCCTGGCGGGGCTGGGCGTGCTGACGACGGCGTTTGGCGTGTACTGGTCGGTGCGCGTGGCCGACCGCCTGCTGCCCGACGAGGCGGTGGAGCAGACCCTCGCGGTGGACGTTAACGCGCTGCGGGACGTCCGCATCGACACGGGCGTGAGCGAGCTGCGCTTTGAGACGGTTCCCGCGTCCGAGGCGCGCGTGGAGACGTCGGGCTTTACCGAGGGCGAGGTGGAGCTTGGGCAGCAGGACGGCGTGCTGACGGTGCGCTCGCGCAGCGTGCTGGGCGACGGCGACCTCATCAACCTGGGTATTTTCCGCATCGACTGGCTGGGGCGCATCCACACGGGCACGCTGCAGCCGCGCACGGTGACGGTGTACCTGCCGCCCACGGCGCTGGACAGCTTTGAGCTGAACGCGGGCGTGGGCGCGGTATCGGGCGCGCTGCCCTTTTCGGCGCAGCGCATGGACATCTCCTGCGGCACGGGCAGCGTCGCGCTGCGGGATCTGCAGGCGCAGCAGCTGCACGTCAGCCGCGGCGTGGGCAGCGTCGCGCTGACGGACTTTGCCTGCGAGACCTTCAGCCTGACGGGCGGCACGGGCGTAGCGACGCTGACAAACGGCGGCGCGTCGGTGCGGGCGGACGTCTCGGTGGGCGTGGGCAATGTGACGGTGGACGGCGGTCAGTGGAACGCGCTGTCGGTCGAGGGCGGCGCGGGGTCGTTCGTGTTTGACGGCAGTCTGCGCGGCGTCTGCTCCATCGAGGGCGGCGTGGGCCGGACGGAGCTGCGTTTTGCCGACGCGGCGGACAACTACGAGGTGCAGATCCAAAAGGGCGTGGGCGACATCGACGTCAAGGGCGCGGAGCTTGTGCTGCTGGGCGACGACAATTTTGCGGTGAACCCGGGCGCGGGAGCGGCCAACCTGCTGACCATCGATCAGGGCGCGGGCGCGGTCAAGCTGCGCTTTCCCGAGGAATAACCCACTTTATCGGTACAAAAACGCATAAAAATAAACTTGCGCATAGACAAACCTTCTTTTCGTGGTATACTGGTGCTGATCACCGCTGCGAAAAGGAGGTTTTACTATGAAAAATTTGGGATATTGGATTCTGAACAGACGCCAACGGCTTACTCAGCTCCGGGCGATGCAGCTTATCGAAGGCCGCAGGGGCAATCACGCATCGGAGCCGCGCTGCTTTCCGCAGTAGGAATTGTCCCCGGCGCTTCCTGCATCGCTCCACTTTTCATCGCAAAATTCAAAAAGTGGGAGATGCAACGATCATGCCATACCGCAACGCAAAGGATCTGCTTCCGCCCGAGCTGTACGCGCGCGTGCACGCCATCGTGGGCGAGGGGCTGATCTACTTCCCCGCGCGCAGCCGCAAGCCCTGGGGGGCGAACACGGGCGCCCGCGCCGAACTGCACGCGCGCAACGCCTGCATCCGGGCCGAGGCCGCGCAGGGCGCCAGCCTGGAGGCGCTGTCCCGCCGCTATCACCTCGCGCCGTCCACGCTGCGCCACATCCTGCGCAAAAAGCGCTAAATGAGAACTCAGCCGTCCCTCCCCTTATGATGTATGCTATACTGTATTTCAGGAAAGCAAAACGCAAAAGGGGAGGATTTTTTATGGACATCCGCATAGCGGAGCTTCGCGACCTGGACGCGCTGCTCGAGCACGACCGCCACATCGCCCGCGCCCGGCTGGAGCGCAAGATCGAAGAGGGGCAGGTGCTGGTGCTGCTGGACGGTGAGACCTTCGCCGGCTGGCTGCGCTGGGGGCTGTTCTGGGACGAGCACCCGTTTATGAACCTGCTCTATCTGCTGGAGCCCTATCGCGGCAGGGGTCTGGGCCGCGAGCTTGTGACGGACTGGGAAAACCGCATGAAGGCCGCGGGCCACGACGTCGTGATGACCTCCACCCAGGCCAACGAGTGCGCGCAGTTCTTCTACCGCCGCCTGGGCTATGAGGACGTCGGCTCCTTCGCGCTGCCCGGCGACCCGCTGGAGCTCATCCTGCAAAAGGCGCTGTAAGCGCCAAAAAACACAACGGCCGTCTTCCTTGCTCAAGGGAAGACGGCTTTGTGTTCTCGAATATTAGGAAGCAGGCGAAATGATTGGAATGGAGAGGAGGAGTCATTCGTAATTGAAGTTACGCATGTTTTGTTAGGATGGATTTAGCCTGCCGGGGTTGTCCGTGTTCGTCGGGGGCTTTCTCTTCCCTTCGACAGTATTATCATAACATGGAATTGTGTTCAAAAGATGGCTCAAAAATAAACGATTTGTGAACAACCTCTCCTCTTCGGTTGAAAAGGCGTACAAAACGCGCTATACTGACCATGCTGTCTTTTCCGGACAAATTCCGCGCCTGTGCCGAGGTATCCGAGCATGTCAAACACCCGTTTTCTGTCCAAAGCCTTTCTCAAGAGCGCCTTTGCCATCGCGCTGCCCATTGCGCTGCAGAACTTCATCACCTCCGCCGTCAACATGATCGACGTGGTGATGCTGGGCCACCTGGGCGATGTGGACATCGCGGCGGTGGGCTGCGCCAACCAGGTCTATTTCCTGCTGACCATCATACTCTTCGGCGTCAGCTCCGGCGCTTCGGTGTTCATGGCGCAGTTCTGGGGCAAGCGCGACCTGCCCGGCGTGCACCGCACCATGGGCGTGATGACGCTGCTGGGGCTCGGGGTGTCGCTGCTGTTCACGGTGGGCGCGCTGTTCTTCCCCGGGGCGCTGCTGTCCATCTATTCGCGCGACCCCGCGGTCATCGAGTCGGGCACGCCCTACCTGCGCATCGTGGGCGCGAGCTACATCGTCACCGCCCTTGCGCAGACCATGAGCTTTGCCTGCCGCTCCACCGGCAACGTGCGCCTGCCCATGGTCACGAGCCTCATCTCGGTGTTCATCAACACCGCGCTCAACTTCGTGCTGATCTTTGGCCTGCTGGGCTTCCCGGCGCTGGGCCTGACCGGCGCGGCCATCGCCACGGCCATCGCCCGCGTGGTGGAGTTCGCGCTGCTCTACGTCCTGGTCTACCGCAAGCGCCTGCCCGCCGCCGCCACGCCGCGCCAGCTCTTTTCCCGGCTGGACGGCGCCTTCCTGCGCGCGTACTTCAAGACCACGCTGCCTGTGCTGCTCAACGAGACGCTCTGGTCGGTGGGCGTGTCGCTGTACACGGTGGCCTACGGCATGCTGGGCACCAACGCGCTGGCCTCCGTGCAGATCTGCTCGACGGTGTTCAACCTCTTTATGGTGCTGGTGCGCGGCGTATCCAACGCCTGCGCCATCATGATCGGCCACACCATCGGCTCGGGCGACGAAAAGGGCGCGCTGCGCGACGGCCTGCGCTTCCTGGTGCTGGTGCCCGCCATCGGCGTGGTGATGTGCGCGCTGCTCATCGTCTGCCGCCCGGTGATCCTCACCTTCTTCACCGTCACCCCCGAGACCCTCGCCCTCACCCTGCAGCTGATGTTGCTGCAGGCCTTCAACATCATCCCCAAGTCCTTCAACATGGTCATCATCGTGGGCCTGTGCCGCAGCGGCGGCGACACGCTCTTTGCCTGCATATTGGACACCGCCACCGTCTGGCTCGTCGCCGTGCCCCTGGCCTTCCTCGGCGCCGGCCTTGGCTTCCCCCTCTGGGCCGTCTACCTGTGCGTCTGCTCCGAGGACCTGGTCAAGGCCATCATCGGCGTCCCCCGCATCCTCTCCAAAAAATGGCTCCACAACCTCGTCCAGAACCTCGACTGATCCCCTAAATGGCGCCGCAAACCACGCCCAGGGATACTGGAAAAAGCATCATACAGACTTCGCCCGAAGCAACAGCGCACAATCACGCTCCCAGCAATCCTTTGGCTTCCCCTTGAGGGCAATCGGAGGGGCGAAGCCCTGGAGGTCGAGCGTTTTGGAAGAAACAGTCCTGTGGACTGACCTACGGAGGGACGCAGCCCTGGAGCATGAGCGTTTCGGAATAAACAGTCCGGTGGACTGTTTATGGAGAATAAGCCATGCGGAACACCGGAACAGCTGGAACAGCTGGTTCGGTGCGTAGTCAGAAGAAGCCGACCGGAACACCGGAACAGG
>JAXEXP010000042.1:0-10646 GCA_034113365.1 Candidatus Spyradocola sp. | reverse complement strand
GATCTTGGCGTTCTTGACGTACTCGCCGTTGGGGACGGGCACCTCCACCTCATCAGTGCCGCGCAGGCCGTCGCCGATGAGCACCTGGCAGCCCACCGTCATGGGCCAGAAGCCGTTGAGCTGCGCGCACTCGAGGTGCTCCAGCGCGTTCTTGCGGCTGCCGGGGTAGAGCGTATTGCAGTCCGTCAGGAAGGGCATGCCGCCCATCTCCTTGCACAGATCCACCACGACCTTGGCGTAATTGGGGCGCAGGAACGCCAGGTTGCCCAGCTCGCCAAAGTGCATCTTGATGGCGACGAACTTGCCCTCCATGTCGATGTTCTTAATGCCCGCGGCGATGCACAGCTTGCGCAGCTTGTCCAGCAGGCTCACGCCGTTGGTACATCTGAAATCCGAATAATAAACCGTTGCCTTTTCCATGAAACCGATCCTCTCTTTCTTTGGAACATGCAGCCATATTGTATAGCTTCACTTCCTATAACTATATCACACGCGGCGCATTGGTCAATGTGCGCGCGTGTAAAAGTTGTGAAAACCGCTGCTTTCCGCCGCTCAGCAGCCTCAGTTCAGGCGCGCAGGATGAGGCTCGTCCGGAATGGCGCACTTCCTGAGCGATTGCAGCGCGGCTTGAAACTCGCGCTCGGCCAACGCGTCGTACCGCTGGGCATCCGCATTCAGCCCGATTTCGCTATATGCGATCGCAGCTGCGGTGTAAAACAGGAAGCCCAGGGCGCTAGTGGGCGTCTGCACGGACGCGCACGCCGTGGCCACCGCGCGGGCCGCCGCCTGCCGCACGGGATCGCTCTCCTCCCGCGCCGCAGCCTGCGTCGCGTGAATAAGGGGCTTGACCGCCTGAAGCGTCTGCGTGCCGGACGACAGATGCGCCCGGCAGGCATCCACAGCCTCCTGCAGCGGCACAGACGGGCACAGGGGCAATGCGCGCTGCGCTGCGTACTCCACCGCCCAGCGGGCCAGCGTTGCGGCGCTCTGCGTATCCATCAGGTGCATCAGCTCGGCGCACACGGGCGCGTCCGCGCGCCCCAGCATCTTTCTCAGCTTTGCCATGCCGTCCTCCCGATCAAAGCATAAAAGAAATCTCTTCTGCCTCGCTGGCAAAAGAGATTTCTCATGGTCTGGGTGAGAAGATTTGAACTTCCGGCCTCTTGAACCCCATTCAAGCACGCTACCAAGCTGCGCTACACCCAGATTCTTTCCGCCGCCATCTCTCGGCGACGGATATTATAATACCACAGGTCGAATAAGAATGCAAGTGTTTTTTTACTTTTTTTGCAACTTTTTTTGCTCCAACAATTCCTGCCCCATCCGGGCGGCGCATTCGACGGCGCGCAGGCAGGGACGCGCGGCGTAATAGGCGTCGGTGCGGGCCTCGGGCACAGGGCTGGTCGAGGCCTTCTGCGGGCCGAGCAGGTCACGGCAGAGTATGCTGCCCATCTCCTGCCTAAAGCGCCCTGCAAGCGCCTGTACACGGGCGTAGTGGGCGGTCTTGGCCGCGGCGTCGTGCGGGTCGGCATAGCCCTCGAGCAGGCCCTCCAGCATCAGCAGCGAGGACAGCGCGCCGCACACCTCGCGCAGGCGGCCCATCCCCGCGCCAAAGGAGGAGCTGAGCCGCAGCGCAAACTCCTCCTCCATGCCAAGGGACGGCGCAAAGGCCAGCAGCACCGCCTGGGCGCAGCTGTAGCCCTGCAAAAAGTTCTCTCTGGCGCGCGTCACACAGTCGTCCATGTGCGCTTACGCCTTTTCCACGACGTCGGCGGCGTACTCCAGCCAATCGCCCTCAAACAGCTCAAGCAGGCCCTTGTCGCAAGCAGAGGCGAGCTTGGGATCGATGGGCAGCTGACCCAGCACGGGCAGGCCGAAGTGCTCGGCGACCTCTTCGATGTGGCTCTCGCCGAAGAGCGGGATGCGCTTGCCGCAATCGGGGCAGGCGATGTAGGAGAAGTTCTCCACCAGGCCCAGCACCGGGATGTCCATCAGCTTGGCCATGTTGACGGCCTTTTCCACGATCATGGACACCAGCTCCTGCGGAGAGGTGACGATGATGATGCCGTCCAGCTTGATGGTCTGGAACACGGTCAGCGCCACGTCGCCCGTTCCCGGAGGCATGTCGATGAACATGATGTCCTCGTTGTGCCAGATGACGTCCGTCCAGAACTGCTTGACGGTGCCGCCGATGACGGGGCCGCGCCACACCACGGGGTCGGTCTCGTTCTCCAGCAGCAGGTTGATGGACATGACGTCGATGCCCGTCTTGGTGCGCACGGGGTAGATGCCGTTCTCATCGCCCTCGGCCTTGTCCTTGAGGCCAAAAATCTTGGGGATGGACGGGCCGGTGATGTCCGCGTCGAGGATCGCGGTATTCAGGCCGCGGCGCTTCATGGTCACCGCGAGCAGCGACGTGACCATGGACTTGCCCACGCCGCCCTTGCCGGACACGACGCCGATCACCTTTTTGATGCTGGACAGCGCATGCGGCGCCTCGTGGAAATCCTCCGGCTGCTGCCGGGAGGCGCAGTTGCTGCTGCAAGTGCTGCAATCATGCGTGCAATTTTCACTCATGGGATGGTTCCTCCGTTTGATTGATCCGGCGCGCCGTTTCTTTGTCTGCGCGCCTGTATTCACATCTAATTATATACCCGCTGTGCGTTCTGTCAAGCCGCAGGGTTGGTGGGAATTTCGAAAAAAAGGCCCCTTCCGCAGCAGCGGGAGAGGCCGGGCAGCTCTTTGGCTTTCCACAAGCGCTTACGCGCCGAACACGCGGCGATGCTTGATCACCTGATCGCGGATGTAGAACTCGTAGGCGGACAGTGCGCAGCCCACCAGCAGGCCGAACACGAAGTTGATGACCGCGCCGATGATGAGCGAGGTCAGGCTGTTGTCGTAGGTATCGTACACCGACCGATTGCCCACCTGAATGTTCCCGTTGGCCTTGAGCTCACGCGCGCCGATGATGATGTTCCACACGCCGGCGATGACGCCCACGCAAGTGAGCACCTGCAGCGCGCCGCAGACGATCCACAGAATGGAGCAAGTCTTGGCATGGTCGCGGATGCGCTTGGCGATCATTTCGTCTTCACTCAGGGGCGCAGTGGGCTGCGGCGGCACGGTATTGGCGCCCGCCGTCTGCGCATTGCCCGTCTTTGCGCCGCACTGCGGGCAGACCGCAGCATTGTCAGGAATATTTGCACCGCATTTGGTACAGAACATAAGGTTTCCTCCTCCTTCATGGCGAAAAATGTCTATCCACGTCCTATATTAGCACAGATGTACTTTGATTTCAAGAAACTCTGCGCCGTGATGTCACTTTTTTGTGTTTTGCAGTCTGCGCGCCAGCAGACGCGGCACCGCGACCGCAACGGCGATGATGAACACGATCAGCAGCGCGAAGGCCAGCTGAACCTTACCCGAATAGGCGGCAAAAGAGCTGAGCCTGTCGCCCAGCAGCGCGCCGATGCCGAACAGCAGCACGTTCTGCACCGTGGTCGCCGCAAGGATGGGCGGATAGGCGCGGTTTCTCGGGCAGCCCATCGCGCCGCAGAGTATGAGCATGGGCACGTTGACGCCCGTGATGAACTTGGCAAGGAAGATGGCGGGCGTGCCCTTGCTCGAGAGCCACTGCGTCACCGCGTGCTGCGCGCTCTCGGGCAGAAAGCGCTGCACCCAGCGCCAACGGAAGATGTGCACGCCAAAATGCCTGCCCAACTCATAGGCCAGGCAGCTTGCGCAGCTGACGCCCAGCCAGTACAGCAGCAGGATGGGCAGCGCCTGCACGACGCCCGCGCTTCCCACCCACAGCCCCGCGCCCAGCAGCAGCAGAATATCCCCCGGGAAGATGGGGATGATGATCTGCACCGCGCCAAACGCCATGAACAGCAGCGCCGCGTTCCACACCGATACGTGCGCGATGCTGTCCAGCAGGCTCTGTGCCCATTCCATGCTCATACGCAGTATTACGACCTTTCAAACAGTATTTTGCCGCCCACGACGGTCATCTTTGCCTCCAGGGCGCCGTCCAGCAGGCACAGGTCGGCGCGCAGGCCCGCACGGATGCGGCCGCGGTCCGAAAGATGCAGGCTATCCGCCACGCGCGCGGACGCCATGGGCGCGACCTGTCCCAGCGGCAGTTCCGCAAAGCGCATCGCGTTGGCGACGGCCCTTTCCAGCGTCAGCGTGGAGCCCGCCAGGTTGCCCGCCGCGATGCGCGCCACGCCCGCCTTCACCGTCACCTTCTGGCCGCCCAGCTCGTATACGCCGTCGGGCATGTCCGCCGCCTGCAGCGAGTCCGTGATGAGCAGCGCATGGCCCGCGCGCAGCGCAAGGCGCACCGCCGCCGGGTGCAGGTGGATGCCGTCGGAGATCACCTGACAGGAGAGGCCGGGCAGCGTCAGCGCTGCGCCGGGCACGCCGGGATTGCGGTGGTGCAGCGGGTTCATGCCGTTGAACAGGTGCGTCACCTGCGTCACACCCCACTGCGCCGCCTGCTCCATCTGCTCGTAGCTCGCGTCGGTATGCCCCGCGGAGCACACGATGCCCTTGCCCGCCGCCCAGCGGATGAACTCCTCCGCGCCGGGCAGCTCGGGGGCGAGCGTGATGAGCCGCACGATGCCCGCGTCCTCACCCGTCAGCTTTGAAAAGTTTTCCACAGACGGGGCGAGGTTGGCCCGTGCGTCCTGCGCGCCCTTGTACTTTTCGCACAGGAAGGGGCCCTCCATGTGCGCGCCGGGGATGTCCGCGCCGTCCGCGTTCTCGCGCATGGCCGCTGCAACGCCCGCCAGCGCCGCGCGCGTGGGCTCGATGCCGGCATTCATCGTGGTGGGCAGAAAGCTGGTCACGCCATGGCGCACCAGCTGACGCGCCATGCCCAGCACCGCCTGCGCGCCGTCCATCGTGTCGTGCCCTGCGATGCCGTGGATGTGTTCGTCGATGAGGCCGGGCAGCAGGTACCCCTCCACGCGCACCACGTCGCCGCCGTCCAGCCCGCGGCCCACCGCGTCGATCCTGCCCTGCGCGATGCGCACGTCGGTCTCCGTCAGCCTTCCGTCCAGCAGCACCTGCGCGCCGCGGAATATGATTCTATCCATTTCTCTTCTCCCCCTTGGTTTTTCTGACCATTACACGCAGCAGAATCGCCGCGATCACGTCCAGCACAAACAAAAAGCCCATCACCGTCTGCACGACCGCGCGACCCGTGCGCATGCGCCCGCTCTGCCGCGCCCGCACCGCACCCGCCGCGCCGTACATGGAGGACGTCACCATCAGCAGGATGTCCACGACCCACAGCATCGCAATGATCATGGGCGAGACGAACAGCAGCGCGGGAACGGCCATCGCCCCTGCCATCACCAGTCCGATCAGGAATACGCATACATAAAACGGTATGTGGATGAGCTTGGCTGCTAGATTCCAGCTCGCCAGCTCCCGATAGCCCTGCGCGGGCCAGGTCCAGGCGTTGACCGCGCTGAGTATGTACACCGCCGCCGTCAGCCCTATATAGAGCGCAAGAAAACCCACTACGCCCTCTTCCCACTCGCCCAGCAGCGCCACGACGCCGAACAGATAGGGCCAAACGGCGAGCAGCCCCGCGAGAAACCTTCTCTTTTTCATAACGATCCCTCAGCCGCCGTAATCAATGGCGCGGAATTCCAGCCAATGCGCGCCCGCATCGGCGACATAAGCCACATTCCCGGGAAATACCTCCGACATCTCTGCGGCGCGCTGCAGCAGGCTCTGCACATCTCCAGCCGCGGCCTCAAAATCCCTTTTCTCCACAAACTGCATGCTCAGCGACGGGCTGCCCTGCGCCAGCGCCGCAGCAAGCAGCGACGCCGCCTCGTCAAACCCGTTTCCATAGATGAGCGCGCCCTCCTGCGCACTGTAGCTGACGGACAAGCTGGTGCACTTGGGCAGCGCATACCGTTCAAAGGCCGCGTCCAGTACATGGCTCTCGCCCATCAGTGCCGAATTCAAGTTGAAATACGCATAGCAGAGCGTCTCTTCGCCGCCGGTGGGGTCGTCCCAGGTGGCGTCCACCAGCGTCCATACGCCGCCGACGCACACCAGGTTCCACGCATGGCTCTCGCTGCCCGACGCGTTTTCCGCCGTGCCGTAGAGGTAGGCGCAGGGCAGTCCCATGCGCCGCAGCAGGTAGGTCATGGCATTGGCATAGCCCTGGCAGCGCGCGCGGCCCTCCACCAGCGCGCCGTAGACCGTGCCCGAATTGGGCGAGGATGTATCATAGGTGCAGGCCTCGATCAGGCTGTCGTGGGCCAAGCGCTCCTTCTCATAGTCCGACAGGCCTTTCGCCCGCTCCAGCAGCGGCTGCACCGCGCTGTCCAGCGCCTTCTGCGCCTGTCCGGCCTGCGCACGGTCCATGCTGTAGCTCACGCCCACCTCGGTGATGCAGTCGGGCTGCCCCTCCGGGTAATACACCGCGGACAGGTGTGAAAAGTAAAACAGCTCCGGGCAGTCAACGGTGAGCAGCTCTCCCACCGCTTCCACCTGTTCCCGCGTCGCGCTCACCGGCAGCGCAATGCGCTCCTCAAACCCCTCCACGCCGCGGTACACCGCCCAAAACAGCGCCTGTACTTCCTCGCTCTGCCGCGCCGCCAGAAAATGCCCGTCATCTTCTGCATTCGCGGAGACGGTCTGCACCGCAGCGGATTCCTGACTGGGGTTTGGTTCCTCACTCTGTGCGGCCGTGCTGTCCGGCGTCTGTACGCCGACCGTTTCGTCCACTGTGAGGCTGGCATACTGCGCATCCGACGCGGGCGTAGGCACCGAATCGGCCTGCAGGACGAACGGTGCACTGCTTTCCGGCATAGCGCGCAGCACGACGCGCGCATCGGGCGCACTGCCTGCACACGCGCACAGCGTAAGCGCCAGCAGCAGCGCCAGGCCTGTGGTCCAAGCGCCTTTCCGCATTCGCCGTCCACCTCCCTGCATTGGTTTACCGTCCTATTTTAGTACAAAAACAGCCCGGATTCAACCCTGCCTCTTCCGAAACGGCACGCAGAACAGCCTCCCCGGAATGCCCCGGCGTCCGTCGAGGACGCCATAGACCCTGCACCCCTGCCATCCGGCAGGGGTGCAGGGTCATCTCCCGCGCAGCACTTTGTTCCGACCGCGCCGCACACACCGCAGCCGGCTTCGCAGGCAACACCCGTGCGGCGCCCCCGCCGCCCGCAGGCGGCAAGACTTATTCCGAAAACCTCGCCCACGGCTCCCAAACAGGCGCGAGGCAGTCAAAGCGCATCGGGATGCGCTGCGTGGGATGCTCCAGCTCCAGATACCGCCCCCACAGCGCAATCTGCTCCCCGGGCTTGCCTCCGCCGTATCGCGCATCGCCCCACAGCGGCCAGCCGCTCGAGGAAAACTGCACGCGGATCTGATGCGAACGCCCTGTACGCAGCTTGATCTCGCACAGCGACAGGCCGTCCTTGCGCGCCAGCACGCGGTAATCCAGCACCGCCTCCTTTGCGCTGGGCGTGCCCTTTTCCACCGCGCGCGTGGTATTGCTACGCTCATCCTTGAGCAGGAAATGCGTCAGCGTTCCGCTCTGCGGCGGGTCGCCGCGCACGATTGCCCAGTAGGTGCGCCCCATTTTGCGGGACTTGACCTGCTCGGTGAGGCGCTGCGCCGCCTTGCTGGTCCTGGCAAACACCATCGCGCCGCCCACGGGCCGATCCAGCCTGTGCACCAGCCCCAGGTAGACCTCGCCGGGCTTATCGTACTTTTGCTTGACATAGCGCTTCATCGCGCTGAGCAGGTCGTCGTCGCCCGAGGCGTCGCCCTGTACGGGCACGTTGCAGGGCTTGCACACCACCAGCAGATGGTTGTCCTCGTACAGCACGCAGTCCGCAGCCTGTTCGTAGGTCATCATCGCTGCCACCTGCCCGATGCGCCGCAGGGCAGCACCACGCCGCCCTTTGTCACCGGCAGCCCCACCTCGTCGGCCATCGCGCGTCCGCCGCAGCGCGGCACCACCGTCTTTTCGATGAGGTTGCGCAGCACCGCCGGCTGCAGACCCGTGGTATAGCCATTGATCAGGAAGAACAGCGGGTCGTCGGAAAGCAGCTTTGCGCACTCGCTCACCAGCCCGTAGACCTCGTTTTCCAGCTTCCACACCTGTCCGTCGGGGCCGCGCCCGTAGGAAGGCGGATCCATCAGTATGCCCTCGTACTGCTTGCCGCGCCGCTGCTCGCGCAGCACGAACTTGAGCGCGTCGTCCACAATAAACCGCGCGGGACGGTCGGAAAGCCCGCTCAGCTGCATGTTTTCCTTCGCCCAGAGCACCATGCCCTTCGCTGCGTCCACGTGGCACACCTCCGCGCCCGCGGCAAGACACGCCATCGTCGCGCCGCCCGTATAGGCAAACAGGTTGAGCACACGGATGGGCCGGTGCGCGCTTTCGATCAGCCCGCGCATCCAGTCCCAGTTGGCCGCCTGCTCGGGGAACAGCCCGGTGTGCTTGAAGCCCGTGGGCCGCACACGGAAGGTCAGGTCGCGATAGCCCACCGTCCACTGCTCGGGAATGCGGGAGAGCATCTCCCACTGCCCGCCGCCCTGCGCCGACCTGTGATAGTGCGCGTCGGCCTTCTTCCACAGCGCGGGCTCCTGTGCGGGCCAGATCACCTGCGGATCGGGGCGGCGCAGCACCACCTTGCCCCAGCGCTCCAGCTTCTCGCCCTCGCCCGTGTCGATGACCTCATAGTCCTTCCAGCCATCTGCGATATACATGCCTACATTCCTTTCTATTCCGATCTGAAACTGAATTCCGTGATCTCGCCGCAGGGCACAAATCCCGCGTTCCGATACGCCCTGTTCGACGCAGGATTTCGCGCGTCGGCATAGAGCATGGGCGTCACGCCATTCACCAGCAGTTCGCGGCTGATGTGCCCGACCAGCATGCGCGCATAGCCCTTGCCCCGGTGCTCCGGCGCTGTGACGACCGTGTTGATGCGTGCAAACTTCGCCGTCCTGTGCGCAATGACAGCCATGGCGGTGATTTCTCCGCCAGCTTCCCACAGAAACACATTCCGATTGCCAACCGCATTGCGCGCAAATCCTTCCGCGTCCGCATCGGGTATGCGGATGCCCTCTATATCGAGCACCATCTGCTGCAGCAGCCTTGCTGCGAACCCGCAATGCTCCTCCCGCGGGGTGACTGCCCGCCCGGACACCGTCATATCCGATACGCGGTAACAGGCATACGCCGTCATCGGCATGCCCGCCACAAGCGCCTTTCCGCTGACGCGCGCAGCCTCCCGCAGCACATCCCCTGCAAAGCGCTCCTGCGCATTCACCTTGAGCGTCGGACAGTACCGCAGGCGCTCCCCGATCAGACTGATCAACTCTCTGCGCAGCGAATCCGCCGGTTCACCGGCAAGGTAGAGCCACAGCGGCGTTTTCTCATTGGTCTGCGCGACGATACAGCCCGCATCGTCGGTCAGCAGCAGCGCGTTTTGATCCTCCCGGATGAGATAAAGGAGGTTGAACGGGATGGCGTCCTCTTCCCTGATCAGCCGGTCAAACACCTCGTCGTCTCCGGAAAGTCTGCGCACACTCCTCAACCTCCTCCATTATTCAGTTTTGCTTACTTCTTTTCCACAGCCAGCGTGGCCTTCTCGCCGTTGAGGTCCCACTCCTTGGCGTAGGCGCCGTCCTTGACGGAACCGACGGTGACCTCCACCGCCAGCACGCCCTCCTTGAGCGTCTGCTCGCCGGTGCGGATCACGTCCTCGATCAGCGCGGAGCCCGCGGCGTACACCGCGATGCGGTCGGTCACCTCAAAGCCCGCCTCCTTGCGCATGGTCTGCACCTTGGAGATCACCTCGCGCAGGTAGCCCTCGCGGCGCAGCTCGTCGGTGATGTTGGCGTCGAGCACCACGGTGAAGTCGCCCTCGCTCTGGGCGACGTAGCCGGGCTTCTGCATGGGCGCGATGAGCATGTCCTCGCGCGCCAGCGACACGGTCGTGCCGTCCAGCTCGAACTCGTAGTTCTTGCCGGCGTCCAGCGTGTCGACCACGGCGTTGCCGTCCGCCTCAGCAAGATGCTTGCCGATCTTGCCCAGGAGCTTGCCGTAGCGCGGCCCCAGCGTGCGCATCTGCGGCTTGATCTGGTAGGTGGTGAAGTCCCGCGCGTCGGTGACGAAACGCACGTCCTTGACGTTGAGCTCGTCCTCGATCAGCGCCACCATCTCCTCGGGCAGCGCGGACTCGGACTTGACGTACATCGCGGCCAGCGGCTGACGGATCTTGAGGTTGGCGCTGTTGCGGGCGGCGCGGCCCAGGTTGACGGCCTTGAGCACGACCTCCATGTCGTCCTCCAGCGCCTTGTCGATGGCCTTCTCGTCGCAGACGGGGAAGTCGCACAGGTGCACGGACTCGGGTGCGTCGGCGTCCACCTTGCGCACGAGGTTCTGGTAGATGGACTCGGCCATAAACGGCGTAAACGGCGCGGTGAGCTTGGCCATGGTGACCAGCACGGTGTACAGCGTCATGTAGGCGGCGATCTTGTCCTCGGTCATACCGCTGCCCCAGTAGCGGTCGCGGCCGCGGCGGACGTACCAGTTGGACAGCTCGTCGGTGAAGTCGGACAGCGCGCGCGCCGCCTCGGTGATCTTGTAGCCG
>JAXEXP010000041.1:0-8658 GCA_034113365.1 Candidatus Spyradocola sp. | reverse complement strand
CGCTTTCTTTCCTGAGGAAAGAAAGCTGTGCAAAGAAAGGCTGATATGGCAAAAATCCGGGGCTAGTTTGGGTCGTTACGGCGACCCAAACTAGCCCCGGATTTTTGCGGGGAGAATTGGTTTTATAGGAGGTCTAGGGTTAGGATGTTGGAGAGGGGGAGGGGGGTGTTGTCGGTTAGGATCAGGGTTTTGGTGGAGTCGTTGTATTTTTTGACATTTCCTGTGAGAGTGGTGTAGGAGCCGCCGGGCTTCTGGGGGTCGGGCTGGAAGAGGGTGACCTGGACGGCGGGGTGGTAGTCTATCAGCGTGAGGATGAGCTGTAGGGTGCGGTCCAGGGAGTCCAGCTCGGACTCGCTGGGGGTGATGCGCGCGTCGGTCAGGCGGGCGGTTTCGCGGAGCACGTCGTCGTAGCCCGAGAGGGCGGCAAAGGCGGCGAACTGTGCGGCGCGGTTGCCGCGGGACATGCGGGGGTGGCGCAGCGAGGTGGGGTGGGGCAGGCGCAGGATGTCCTCATAGAGCATGGTCATGCTTTGTGTCCTCCGATGGAAGCGTTGCGGGTGATGGCGGTGGCGCTCTCCTGCAGGTTCATGCCGCGCAGGATGGCGTTTTTGCCGTATTTTTTCTTGATGTCCAGCAGCGTTTGCTGGATGCTGCGCTCGCGGCGGCGCTGGGTCTCCTGCTGTTTACGCCTCAGGAGGCGGGCGTCGGACTCACCGAACAGGTCGAGCTGCTCGATGGCGTTGGGGGCGGGGGCGTCCTGCTCGGGCAGCACGCGGCAGGCGACGAGGTTGACGCGGCGGACGAGCAGCGACGGGTCCGCGATGCGGTCGTACAGCGCGGTGAAGGCGGACAGGAGCTCCTGCGTGGAGGAGGTGTAGGCGGGGAGGGTGAAGGTGCCGTGCGCGGGCTTGGGCAGCGTATGGCCGAGGGAATCGGTGATGGTGGCGCCGTGGTAGGCTTTTTGCTGCGCGGGAGTGCGCAGGTTTTCCGTATCATAGCCCAGCATCAGCTCGATCTGGTCGGTGACGAGGCGCTTTTCGACGAGGTCGAGCGTGAGCAGGTCGGCCATTTCGCGCACGATGAGGCGGGTCTCGTCGGCAGCATAGGGGCGGGGGAGCACCTGGCCGGAGCCGAGGCTGTTGCAGGCGGGTTTATAGGCCTTGATGTCGGCGATGGTGCAGGGCTCCCAGCCCCAGGCGTGGTCGATGAGCAGCTCGGCGTTGACACCGAAGAGGCGGTAGAGCAGCTGCTCGTTGAACAGGTCGCCGGGGCCGCCGATGGAGCAGCGGGCGACGTCGCCCATGGTGTACAGGCCGTGCGCCTCGAGTTTTTTGGCGATGCCGGGGCCCACGCGCCAGAAGTCGGTGAGCTTGCGGTGCGTCCAGAGGCGCTGGCGGTAGCTCAGCTCGTCCAGCTCGGCGATGCGCACGCCGTTTTCGTCGGGCTCGATGTGCTTGGCCTCGATGTCCATGGCGACCTTGCACAGGTAGAGGTTGGGGCCGATGCCGGCGGTGGCGGTGATGCCCGTCTTGCGCAGCACCTCGAGGATGAGCTTCATCGCGAGCTCGCGGGCGGTCAGGCCGTAGGTGGCAAGGTAGGGCGTGGCGTCGATGAACACCTCGTCGATGGAATAGACGTGGATGTCCTCGGGCGCGATATATTGCAGGTAAATGTTGTAGACCTGCGCGCTGCAGCGCATGTAGTAGGCCATGCGCGGGGGCGCGACGATGTAGTCGATGGCGAGGGAGGGATCGCGGCGCAGCGCGGTATCGTCGGTGCTGGCGCCGGAGAATTCGCCGCCCGGGGCGTGCAGACGGCGGCGGGCGTTGGCGTCGCGCACGGTCTGGACGACCTCGAACAGGCGGGCCCGGCCGCCCAGGCCGTAGGTCTTGAGCGGGGGCGAGATGGCCAGGCAGATGGTCTTGTCCGTGCGGCTCTCGTCGGCGACGACCAGATTGGTGGTCAGCGGATCGAGGCCGCGCTGCACGCATTCCGCGGAGGCATAGAAGGCCTTTAAGTCAATGGCGATGTATGTTCTCTCCATTTGCCTCAGCCCTCCCTTTAGCTGTATTGTATGTTCTTATTATAGCGCGAATGATGAGAAAAATCAATATGTGTGTTCGCTTTATTGCGCGGAAAAATGCGGAAAGGGAGAAACGGGGAGGTTTTGCGTCCGGGCGCGTTGGAAATAAATGACGAAGGCCGGAATTCAGGGGTTTTTGGCGAATGGAGCGGTGCGCGATTGCATAGAAAAAGGCAGCGCAGTAAAATCTATGGCTGCGATAGAAAAGAAAAACTGTCAAGGAGGCATGGTTGTGAAGGCAACAGGTATCGTTAGACGCATCGATGAGCTCGGGCGCGTGGTGATCCCCAAGGAGATCCGCCGCACGCTGAGAATTCGCGAGGGCGACCCGCTGCGTATGACAGGGACAGCGCAGCAGCGGTTCATCGAGGGCGTGACGGCCTTTGCGCGGCGCGCGGCGGGCAGGCGGTGAGGCGGGGCGCTTTGTTGCTTGAAAACCTACCAACACAGTATATTTCTTCTTGGCATTTGACGAGGCGGCCAATATAATGGAGAGAGCTTTCAGATAGAGAGAAACGGAGGCGATCGAGGGTGGAAAACCGGTTTGAAACGCGATGTATTCATGGAAACCAGGCATTTGGATTTGAAGAGGGCACACGGGCGGTCAGTTTCCCGATCTACCAGACGGCGACGTTCGGGCACATCGGGCGGGGGAAGTCCACGGGCTATGACTATACGCGGGAGAAGAACCCCACGCGGCAGCGCCTGGAGGAGACGGTGTCCGCGCTGGAGGGCGCGTGCGACACGGTGGCGTTTGCATCGGGCATGGCGGCGGTGAGCGCGTGCTTTGAGCTGTTTGGGCCGGGGGACCACATCATCTGCTCCGAGGACCTGTACGGCGGCGTCATCCGGCTGATCCGAACGGTGGGGAGCAAGAACGGGCTGGAGGTGAGCTTTGCGGACACCACGCAGGTGCAGTGCATCCGCGAGCAGCTGCGCCCCCAAACGCGCGCGCTGTACATCGAGACGCCGAGCAACCCCATGATGAACATCACCGACCTGTGCGCCTGCGCAGAGCTGGCGCGGGAGAAGGGGCTGCTGCTCATCGTGGACAACACGTTTCTGTCGCCCTATCTGCAAAACCCACTGGAATTGGGCGCGGACATCGTGGTGCACAGCGGCAGCAAGTTTTTGAGCGGGCACAACGACACGATTTCCGGCTTTGTCTGCTGCGCGGCGCGCGAGAACGGCGAGCGGATCCGGCTCCTTGCCAAGACCACGGGCGGCGTGCTGGCGCCCTTTGACAGCTGGCTGGTGCTGCGCGGGATCAAGACGCTCAGCGTGCGCATGGAGCGGCAGCAGAGCAACGCGCAGCAGGTGGCACAGTGGCTCAAGGGGCACAGGCGGGTGACGCGCGTGTTCTACGCGGGGCTGGAGGAGCATCCCGGCTACGCGGTGAATCGCGCGCAGGCGCGGGGCGCGGGCAGCATGATCTCCTTCCGCGTGGACAGCGAGCAGACGGCGCACCGCGTGCTGGAGCGGGTGCGGCTCATCACGTTTGCAGAGAGCCTGGGCGGTACCGAGTGGCTCATCACCTACCCGATGCTGCAGACGCACCCCGACGTGCCGCAGGCCATGCGGGAGCATTTGGGCATCACGGAGACGCTGCTGCGGCTGTCAGTGGGGCTGGAGCACGTGGAGGACATCATCGCGGATCTTGCGCAGGCGCTGGAGGATTGAGGCATGCAGCGGTATGATTTTGACACGGTGATCGACAGGCGCAACACGAACAGCCTGAAGTACGACTTTGCGCGCGAGCGGGGCTGCCCCGCGGGCGTGCTGCCGCTGTGGGTGGCGTACATGGACTTCCGCGCGCCCGAGCCGGTGCTGCAGGCGCTGCGCGGGGCGGTGAAGCACGGCATCTTCGGATACAGCGAAGCCAGGCAGGATTATGTGGACGCGGTGGCGAACTGGTTTTATCAGCGCTTTGGATGGCAGACGCAGCTCGAATGTCTGGTCAAGACCCCGGGCGTGGTGTACACGCTGGCCATGACGGTGCGCGCGATGACGCAGCCCGGCGACGCGGTGCTGATCCAGCCGCCGGTGTACTATCCCTTTTACAGCGTGATCCGCGACAACGGGCGCAGCGTGGTGGAGAGCGAGCTATGCTACCGCGACGGGAGATATGAGATCGACTTTGAAGATTTTAAGCGCAAGGCGGCGGAGCAGAAGGTCAAGGCCTTCCTGCTGTGCAGCCCGCACAACCCGGTGGGACGCGTATGGCGCGAGGAGGAGCTGCGGCGCATCGGGGAGATCTGCGCCAGGCACGGCGTGAGCGTGATCTCCGATGAGATCCACTGCGACTTCACGCGGGAGGGCGTGGTGCACCACGTGTTCCCGCAGGTCGTGCCCGAGCTTGCGCAGCGCTGCGTGGTGTGCACCGCGCCGAGCAAGACCTTCAACCTGGCGGGGCTGCAGGTCTCCAACATCTGGATCCCCGGAGAGGAGCTGCGCAGGCGGTTTGTGCACGAGATCGACGCCACGGGCTATTCGCAGCTCAACGCGCTGGGGCTGGTGGCCTGCCGGGCGGTCTACGCGGGCGGCGCGGAGTGGCTGGAGCAGTGCAGGGCGTACATCGAGGGCAACCTCGAGTACCTGCGGCAGTTTCTGCGGGCGCGCATACCGGGCATCCGGCTGGTGGAGCCCGAGGGCACCTACTTTGCGTGGCTGGACTGCGCGGATCTGGGGCTGGACCGCAGGGCGCTCAACGCGCTGATCGTCGAGAAGGCGGGGCTGTGGCTGGACGCGGGACACATCTTCGGCAGAAGATCGGAGCAGTTCCAGCGAATGGTGCTGGCCTGCCCGCGCAGCACGCTGCGCCAGGCGCTGGAGCAGCTGGAGCGTGCGGTTTCGGAAGGATAGAACAGGAGGATGAGCATGGACCAGGTGATCGAACGCATTTTGCAGGTGATCGAGGAGCACAGGGAGGAGATCATCGCATTTGGCAGGGATATTTACAACCATGCGGAGCTGGGGTACAAGGAGGCGCGCACCTCGGCGGCGTTTGTGGAGAAGATGAAGGCGCTGGGGCTGCCGCTGCGCACGGATCTTGCGATCACGGGCGCGAAGGCGTACCTCAACGAGGAAAAGGCGGGCAACGTCAGCCTGGCGCTGATGGGCGAGCTGGACGCGCTGCGCATCCCCGCGCAGGCGCACGCCAACCCCGAGACGGGCGCGGCGCACTGCTGCGGGCATCACGCGCAGATGGCGGGCCTGGTGGGCGCGGCCATCGCGCTGGCGGACGAGCAGGTGGCGAAGGCCTTGGACGGCCAGGTGATCTTCTTTGCGGTGCCCGCGGAGGAGTACGGCGAGGTGGAGTTCAAAAAGCAGCTGATGCAGCAGGGCCGCATCACCTACGGGGGCGGCAAGTGCGAGCTGATCCACATCGGCGCGTTTGACGACGTGGACCTGGCGGTGGCGCATCACCTGGGCCGGCTGGAGGGCGTGCTGCTGGGCAGCGGGAGCGGAAACGGATTTGTCTCCAAGGTCATCACGGTGCAGGGACGCGCGGCGCACGCGGCGGGCGCGCCGGACAAGGGCGTCAACGCGCTGAGCGCGGCGTCGCTGGGCCTGCAGGCGCTGGGGCTGAACCGCGAGACCTTCCGCGACGAGGATTGCGTGCGCGTGCACCCCATCCTGACGCGCGGCGGCGACCTGGTCAACGTGGTGCCCGAGACGGCGGTGGTGGAGACGCTGGTGCGCGGCAAGACACTGGCGGCCATCGAGGACGCGGAGAAAAAGACCGACCGCTCCTTCCGCGCGGGCGCGCTGGCGCTGGGCGCGGGCATCACCATCGAGACGATGCCGGGATACCTGCCCAGCCTGCCGCAGGAGACGCCCGAACCCATCGCGCAGGCGATGGCGGAGGCGCTGGGGACGGAGCGCGTGCGCAAGGTGGACACCTCGATGCACAACGGCGGCTCCACGGACGTGGGCGACGTGCAGCATCTGATGCCCGTGTACACCTTCAACACCGGCGGGGTGACGGGTGACCTGCACACCAGCGCGTTCGACATTGTGGACGAGGAGAACGCCTATCTGGACGCGGCGCGCGGGTTTGCCATCCACGCCTACGAGCTGCTGAAGGACGGCGCTGCGCTGGCCAAGGTGGAGAAGGCCGCCTATCAGCCGCGGTTTGCGGACAAGGCGGAATACTCCGCGTATCTGGAGCGCTTCCGCGGCGTGCACACCGAGCCGCTGGCAGAATAATGCAATAGAAAACCGCCCGTGCGCGTGGATTGGACGCGGCACGGGCGGTTTTTTGCGTGGAGATCAGTGGGCGCAGAGCTGCCAGAACGCGATGGCGCTGGCGGCGGCGACGTTGAGGGAGTCCACGCCGTGGGACATGGGGATGCGCACGGTGTAGTCGCAGGAGGCGATGGTGGCGGGGGCGAGGCCGTCGCCCTCGGCGCCCAGGAGTATGGCCAGGCGCGGCTCGGCGGTCAGACGCGGGTCGTCGATGGACAGCGTGTCGTCGCGCAGCGCGAGCGCGGCGGTGCGAAAGCCCATGCGGCGCAGCGCGTCCAGGCCGGGATGCGGCCACTGGGAGGCGTCGCTGCCGATGCGCGTCCAGGGGACCTGGAACACCGTGCCCATGCTCACGCGCGCGGCCCGGCGGCAGAGGGGGTCGCAGCTGGTGGGGGTGAGCAGCACGGCGTCCACGCCCAGCGCGGCGGCGGAGCGGAAAATGGCGCCGACGTTGGTGGCGTCCACCACGCCCTCGAGCACCGCGATGCGGCGGGCGCTTTGGCAGAGCGTCTCCGGATCGGGCAGGGGCGGGCGGCGCATCGCGCAGAGTATGCCGCGCGTGAGGGCATAGCCGGTGAGCGTAGAGAGCAGCTCGCGGCCGGCGGTGTAGACGGGGATTTCGGGGCAGCGGGCGAGCAGTTCGCGGGCCTGCCCCTCGATGTGGCGGCGCTCCATCAGGAAGGACAGCGGCTGGTAGCCCGCGTCCAGCGCCAGCTTGATGACCTTGGGGCTTTCGGCGATGAACACGCCCTTTTCCGGCTCGACGCGGGAGCGCAGCTGCGTCTCGGTCAGGCGGGCGTAGACGTCGAGGCCGGGCGCGGTTAGGTCGGTAAGTTCGATGATGTTGGGCATTTACAGGCTCCTTTGGGGATGGGGGATGGTGTGCTTTTGGATGGTGCAGCCGCCGTTGTCGGCGAGCAGCTCGCAGAAGGTGATCTCCTGATCGAAGCGGCGCTTGCCGCAGCTGCCGGGGTTGAGCCAGAGCGTGCCGTCGCGCGTTTGCTCGGAATAACGGTGCGAGTGGCCATAGACGATGACGTCCGCGTCGGGGAGAGGGGAGGGGACGTCCTTTTTGTTGTGGACGAGGAAGAAGCGCACGCCTTCCAGCTCGACGGTGAGCGTGTCGGGCAGGGGGGAGGGCCAGTTTTTGTCGTTGTTGCCGCAGACGGCATGGGTGGGGGCGAGGGCGCGCAGCTCGTCCAGCACGGACGGTGTGCTGATGTCGCCCGCGTGGAGGATGGCGTCGGCGAGGGCGGCGCGGGCCAGCACCTCGGGGCGCAGAAGATTGTGGGTGTCGGAGAGGATCAGGATGCGTTTCATGGGACCTCCAGTGGATCAGTTGGTGCAGAGCAGGCCGAAGTAGGTGACGGTGAGCGGGCCGTTGAGATAGGGGACGCCCGCGGATTCGGCGAGCTTGTTTACCAGTATGCCGTAGCCCTCGAGCGAGGGAAAGAGCCTGTCCGGAAAGCGGCAGGGGTCGGGGTAGGCGTAGGCGGCGCAGCGCAGGCAGCCCTCGTTGGAGAGCAGCAGCGCCGGGGCGTGCAGGTGCCGGTGAAGATCGTCGCACACCTGCTTGAAGGCGCGGTGGCCACGCGTCATGCCCTCCCAGTCGAAGGAGTCCTCCAGGGGGTAGGCGGTGGAGAACACGAGCGCGTGCGCGTGGCTAAGGATGCGGGCGCGGCAGTCGTCCAGCGTGCCCACGGCGGGCGGGCAGGCCCAGGTGCGGGCGTAGTTGCCGCAGCGGTTTTCTTCGCAGAGGCGGCGCACTTCGTCGGAAAATTCAATGGATGATGGGGCGATGATGCCGTAGGCCGTCACGCCGGAGGCGCGTAGCAGCTCGTCGGTCAAGCCGGGAGGAAGGGGTGCGTGCATGCGGGACTCCTTTCAGCCAAACAGCGTGCGGTTGCCCTCGCGCAGGGCGTAGTAGGCGGGCTTGGGCTGCTGATTGACGTCCACGCAGCCCCAGGCGCACTCGGCGGGGCAATCGGCCTCGCCGCACTGCCAGCAGGCGTCGGTGTCGCTCCAGCGGAAGAAGAAATTGCCGATGACGGCGGGGTGCTCGGCGAAGATGCGCTGGCAGATGGACACGTAGCGCGCCTGCTCGGCAGGGGTGTGGCCTTCGCCCCAGGAGATGTGCCAGCGCTTGTCGTAGCAGACCTGCTGGTTGTAGTGGTTTTTATGCTCGAGGTCGGTGTACTTTTCGCCGTGATCCAGCGAGGAATAGCCCCATTCGTTGATGAGGATGGGCTTGCCCGACAGGCGCGCGGTCTCGTCAATGTAAGCGCGCCAGGTCTCGGGGCCACCCTCCTGCCAGCTGCCCATGTAGC
>JAXEXP010000040.1:0-3683 GCA_034113365.1 Candidatus Spyradocola sp. | reverse complement strand
GACCCCACCGCAAGCGAAAGCCCCGTGTCGCTCGCATCGGGCTGTATATGGAAGCGCTGCAGGCTCTCATAGCCCGCATGTCCGCCCATCTGGTAGAGCAGCGCCGTCGCGGGCACGTTCAGCGAACGCGCTACCGCAGTGCGCAGCGTGACGGCGCCGTAGTATTTCCCGCCGTAGTTGCGCGGGCTGTATCCGGCAAAGTCCGTCTCCTGATCCATCATCACCGTGGCAGGCGTTGCGATGCGCCGCTCCAGCGCGGGCGCGTAGACCGCCAGCGGCTTGAGCACCGAGCCGGGCTGCCGCAGCGCATCCGTGGCGCGATTGAAGCCTCTGCGCACCGCATAGCTCCTGCCGCCCTCCATCGCAAGCACTTCGCCCGTCCCGCTGTCCATCAGCACCAGCGCGCTCTGGCATTGTGTGCCGTCTGCGCTGTCGGCAGGAAACAGGCTCTCGTCGGCGAATACCTCGTCGCACACCGCCTGGATGCCGCTGTCCATGCCCGTATAGATGCGCAGCCCCAGCTCCATCAGCTCCTCACCGGTGACGTCCAGCATCTCTTCCGCCTGTTCGAGCACGGCGTCCAGATACCAGCCTCGGGCGCGGGTATCCTGCCCGCCCGGGGTGAGCACCAGCTCCTCGCGCTTGGCGTCTGCCGCCTCCTGCGCGGTGATGAAGCCCTCTTCCAACATGGTGTCCAGCACCTGTGTGCGGCGCCGCTTGTTGTTTTCGGGCTGAATGTGCGGCGCGTAGTTGGAGGGCGCCTTCAGCGTCGCCGCGAGCGCCGCCGCTTCGGTCAGCGTCAAGTCGCCGACATCTTTATCAAAATAGACCTGTGCAGCCGTCTGGATGCCATAGGCGCCGTTGCCGAAGTAGACGTAGTTGAGGTACATTTCCAGTATCTGATCCTTGGTGTACGCGCGCTCCACCTTCAGCGCGAGGATCGCTTCCTCGATCTTGCGCGACCAGGTCTTTTCCGCCGTCAGATGGGTGTTTTTGATCAGCTGCTGCGTGATGGTGCTCGCGCCCTGCGAGAGCGTGCCGGACTTGATGTTTGCGGCCATTGCGCCCAGTATGCGGATCGGATCCACGCCATGGTGCTTGTAGAAACGCACGTCCTCCGCAGCGATGAACGCGTTGCGCACCTGCTGCGGGATGTCCTCAATATCGACGGAAATGCGGTTTTCCGCGCCGTATACGCCGCCGATGACCTCGTCCTGCCGGTCGAGCACCCAGGTGGTCTGCGAATAGTTTCCCAGCTTTTCCGGGTCAAAGGAGGTGAACACATCCGTCATGACCAGCACGGTCAGCGCGCCCATGGCAGCGCCCGCCAGCGCCAGAAACGCAATGCCCAGCGCGAGCAGCGTTTTGAGCAGCTTTTTCATTTCTCCGCACCTCCTCATGCGCTTTAGCGTGCGCATTTCCGCGAAAAAACATTCCTTTTGCTGTCGACAAAAGCTGTCAAATTCTCTAAAGGAGTTTTTTCCCCGCAGTTAGAAATAAACAGAAGGAAAACGCTTGGATCGGAGGGAACGCAAATGATCAAGCACACCGCAAGGGGCGATACCATGACGGTGGTATTGGAGGGCGAGCTGGACCATCACAGCGCGCAGAGCGTGCGCGCGGAGCTGGAGTCGCTCATCGCAAGCCCGCACGTCAGGCATCTGGTGCTGGACCTGGGCAAGCTCAGCTTTATGGACAGCTCGGGCATCGGCGTGGTGCTGGGGCGGTACAAAACGCTCGCAAAGCGCGGCGGAAGCGTCGCCGTCCGCAGCCCGAACGCGCACGTGGACCGCATCTTTGCGATGTCCGGACTGTATCAGATCGTAGATAAGCTGTGATGAGGAGAGAACGAGCATGAATAAGATCAACGAAATGCGCATCGATTTTGCGGCACAGCCTGAAAATGAGGCCTTTGCGCGGGTGGCTGTGGGTGCGTTCCTGCTTCCGCTGAACCCCACGCTGGAGGAGATGGAGGACGTAAAGACCGCCGTCTCCGAGGCCGTGACCAACGCCATCATTCATGGCTACCAGGGAAAGGGCGGCATGATCCGCCTGTCTGCGGAGCTTTATGAGGACAAACAGATCCACATCGAGGTCGTGGACTGCGGCGTCGGCATCGAGGACGTGGTCAAGGCCCGTGAGCCGCTGTACACCTCCTGCCCGGAGATGGAGCGCAGCGGCATGGGCTTTACCGTGATGGAGACCTTCATGGACAGCCTGAGCGTGCGATCCTCCCGCGGGCACGGCACCACCATCCACATGGAGAAAAAGCTGGGGGGATAGCGTGAACGTGCTTCACTATGCGCTGCTGGCCGCGTCCCTCGCGGCGGATGCGTTCGCTGTCGCCATTTCCATGGGCCTTTCCGCCCAGAAGGCCTCCTTTCGCGACGCCGTGCGCGTGGGGCTGTTCTTCGGCGGCTTTCAGGCGCTGATGCCGCTGCTGGGCTACCTTGCCGGGAGCACGGTCAGCGCCGTCATCGAGCGGTACGACCACTGGATCGCCTTTGGGCTGCTGGCCTTCATCGGCGGCAGGATGCTGTGGGAGAGCGCGCGGGGGACGGAGGAGGGGGGACAGCCGAGCCTGGGCGCGCTGCGCAAGCTGCTGGTGCTCTCCATCGCGACCAGCATCGACGCGCTGGCCGTGGGCGTGAGCCTTGCCGTGCTGCGGGAGAACATCTGGGTCAATGCCGCATGGGTCGGCTGCGTTACCTTTGCGCTCTCGACGCTGGGCGTGCTGGCCGGCAGACGCCTGGGCCGCCGCATGCAGCGATGTGCGACGGTGGCCGGCGGCCTCGTGCTCATCTTCATCGGCGCAAAAATACTGATCGAACACCTTGGGTAAAAAACTTTCCCAAAACCTGCACTTTTGAGGTTGACTTTGCGCTCCTTCTGTTATATAATAATACCCGTGCCAAGCAAGAGTGGTTGGCCGCATAGGGGAGTAGTTCAATGGTAGAGCAACGGTCTCCAAAACCGTGTGTTGCGTGTTCGACTCGCGTCTCCCCTGCCATGAAATTCCGAACATCCCAGCGGTGTTCGGTTTTTTCTTTATATTTCGCAACAAAGTGGGGATTTTGAAATGAAAATCGGCTTTCTCGGCGCAGGAAACATGGCTTCGGCGATACTGCGCGGCATTATGGACCGGGAAACGGGCTGTTTTGATGTAAAAAAAGAGGCGGTAAAGCGCGCGGAGGAGACGCTCAACGCGCACGGTTTTGAGAGCGCAGAGGCGCTGTGTGAATGGGCGGACATCGTCGTGCTGGCCGTCAAGCCCCAGGTGCTCAAAAAGGCCGTAGAGCCCCTTTGCGCGAAGCTGGCGGGCAAGGCGGTGGCGTCCATCGCGGCAGGCTGGACGGTGCCCCAGCTGACGGAGCTTCTGCCGGATTCGCGCATCTGCCGCATCATGCCCAACACCCCTGCGATGGTCGGGGCGGGCATGACGGCCATCGCGCAGGAGAGCACCTTTACCGAGCAGGAATTTGCCTGCATTCAGGAGGTTTTTGCGTCCATTGGCCGCGTGACCGTGGTTCCTGAGCACCTGATGAACGCCGTGATCGCCGTCAGCGGCAGCGGCCCCGCCTATGTCTACATGGTCATCGAGGCCATGGCGGACGCGGGCGTGCGCGAGGGCCTGACCCGCGCCGATGCGCTGACGCTAGCCGCGCAGACCGTGCTGGGCTCCG
>JAXEXP010000039.1:0-79660 GCA_034113365.1 Candidatus Spyradocola sp. | reverse complement strand
TGTTATCTTATCCATTGCAGAGAGCTCCTTTGTGGTGGATGGTGTGTGGTAACTCTATTCTACCACTTGCTCTCTGTTTTTTCTTTACCTTCTGTTACCTATGTATTATACCTCAACATCCCCTCAAGCTCCAGCTGCTGGACGCGCTGCGCCAAAAGGGCCACACCCTGATCGACTGCGGTTCCTACGACCCCGCCCCCGTGGACTTCCCCGACGTGGCCAAAAAGGTCACCGCCGCCATCCTCTCGGGCGAGGCCGAGCGCGGCATCATGTTCTGCGGCACGGGCGTGGGCGCGGCCATCGCCTGCAACAAGGTGCGCGGCATCCGCGCCTCGGTCTGCCACGACCTGTACACCGCCCACCAGTGCGTCGAGCACGACGACGTGCAGATCATCGCCCTCGGCGCGCAGATCGTCGGCCCCACCGTCGCCGAGGAGCTGATCGACATCTTCCTCGCCGCCCGCTTTTCCACCTCGGAGGAATTCCGCCGCCGCGTCGCCAAGCTCGACGACATGGACAAAAGCAAATGAATAATGAAGAGTGAATAATGAAAAGTTTTGGGGGCTGCGACAGAATATCATAATGTGAGCACACCAGCAAAGCCTTCCCCTTGAGGGGAAGGTGGCGCGAAGCGCCGGATGAGGTGTCCCCTTTCCCGCCAAAACACCCCCAGAACTCCCCGGTTTCCGTCGAGGAAACCATAGACCCTTGCGCCCCTCCCCCCTCGCGGGGGAGGGGCGCAAGGGTCATCCCCCCCAAAAAAGAAAAGCTGCCGTGCAAGTCCCCCCGCACAGGCAGCTTTCTCTTAGCGCTCTCTGTTTTTCTTCCTGACGCCGCGCACGATGAGCACAACGACCACCGCCGCCGCGCCCAGCACGATCACCCACACCGCGATGTAGGGCAGCGCCGCATAGGTGTTCACCAGCGCATCCTTCGCGCCCTCGACGAACTCATACCAGCTGTCGGCCAGCGCGCTGCGCATCCGCTCGCCCAGCGACGCATCCTCTACAACAGGCACCGCGCGCCGCACTTCATCCACGAATATGTTCACCGTGGAGTACCCCACGCGGCTGTCCCAGTAGTTGAGCTGCCCCTGATTCTCCTCGATCTCCATCTCCAGCCGCGACAGCTCGCTCTCGATGGTGATCAGCTCCTCCACCGTCTCGGCCTTGTCCATCATCGCCAGCACGCGGTCGTACTGCTTCTGATAGGCCTGCAGCCTGCGGTCGGTGTCCACGTAGCTGGCGGTCACGTCGCTCTCGGTGATGCTGCTCACGGTCACGATGCCCACCTGCTTGGCCAGCTTCAGGAAATCGTCCAGCGATCCCGACGGCACGCGGACGCTCATGTTCACATAGCGGTTGCTGCTGCCGTAGCGCTCGTTGTAGGCGGCGCTGCCGTCCTCCTCGCTCGACGTGATGAACCCGCCGAACTCCTCCACCAGCGCCCGCAGCTGCTCCACGTCCGCATCATAATTTTCGGTCTGGATCTGAATGTACGCGTCGCGGATGATCTTGAGGCCGTACTGCGCCGTGTTCTCCTCCGCTGCGTTCTTCTGCACCATCATCTCGACCGCGCCCTCGTCGGGCATGGGCTCGGGCTCCCCCGCGGGAGCGGGCGCCTCCGCGGGCATCTCAACGTCCCATTCCTCTGCCTCGGCGGGCATGTCATAGTACCCTTCCGTCGCCATGTCCGCAGCGGTGTCCATCGCCGCGCCCGAGGCAAAGCCGTAATCCGCCATGGGCTCCTGCGGCGCAGCGGACTTTGCCCCCGCGCCGTTCATCGCCAGCCCGGCAAGACCTGCCAGCCCCGCGGTCACGCACAGCGCCGCCGCAAGTCCGCCCGCGATCCACCAGCCCGCCTTTCTCTTGGGGCTCCTCTGACGGTGGATTCGCTCCATCGCGTTCTCCAGCAGCCCATCCGGAGCCTTGATCCCTTTGTCCAGCTGCGCAAGCTGTATAAACAGCTCCCTGCGGCGCACCAGTTCTTCCCGACATTCCTCGCACTGCTCGACGTGCGACTCCACCGCCTCCCTTTCCAGCGGCGTCAGGCTCCCGTCCAAATATCCGTCCATCGCCTCTCTGATGCGATCACATTTCATTTGCCGTCCCTCCCTTCTGCTCCTTTAGACGCACGCCCCGCCGGAAAGTTCCGCCCCTCCGACAAAATCGCCCGCAGCGCCGCGCGCGCCCTGCTGATGCGGGACTTGACGGTGTTCAGGTTCACGTCCAGTATCTGCGCGATCTCCTCGTACGTCATCCCGTGCACGTCGCGCAGCACCAGCGCCGTGCGGTGCTCCAGCGACAGCTGCCCGATGGCCTCGCTCAGCTCCTTTCGCGTCTGCGCGCGCTCGGCCGCCATCTCGGGCGTCTGCCCGGGATCCACCAGCTCCACGCCCTCCTCCTGCAGCTCCTGCAGCGACTGCGTGCGCAGGTTCTTCCGCTTGCGCAGCTCGTCCAGGCACACGTTGCACGTCACCCGGTACAGCCAGGTGGAAAACCGCGACTGCCCCTTGTAGCTGCCCAGCGCCCGCCACGCGCGCACCAGCGCCTCCTGCGCCATGTCCGCCGCGTCCTGCTCGTTGCCCATCATGCGCAGGCACAGCCGGTAGGTCGTGTCCAGATACGGCCCGATCAGCGTCTCGAACGCGCGCTCGTCGCCGCGCACCGCACGCCGCAGGTTCAGCATATCGATGTCCATACGCTCTCCTCCCCGTATTGATTCCGTCTTACAGCAGCCCGAGCACGCGCCGGGCGTATTCCTCCGGCTGGCCAAGGCTCAGCTCGCCGTGCCGCAGCCCCGGCAGCACGCGCAGTGCGCTGCCCGGCATCGCCTCGTGCAGCTTCTGCGCCGAGCGCCGCATGCCGCCCGGCTCCCCGCCGCCCACGCAGATCTCGATCTTCGCGCGGGTCTTTCCCAGCCCATCCTTGAGCGCGTAGGCCGCGTTGGCCTTGAGAAAGGCCAGCATGTCCTCCAGCGCGATCTCCCGGCTGTCGCGCCGGTAGTCCTCGTAGTAAGCCTCCGGCATGTGCAGCGCGTCAAACTGCAGGCGCGTGAACCACTCCTTCGACACCAGCGGATAGCTCATGCGCACGCTGGGGCCCAGCAGCGCGCCGGTCAGGCGCATGGGCAGCACCGACGCGCTCTCGATCAGCGCGCCCCGGCAGATGTCCGGCCGCTGCCAGAGCATCTCCACCGCCACCTGCGCGCCCAGCGACAGCCCGCCCAGCACCGCCGCGCAGCCGCCCGCCTCCGCGTCGATCCACTCGATCACCTCGCGCGCGTTGTCCTCGATGGAGGTAAAGTGCCTCTCGCTGCCCGCGTGGCCGTCCAGCACCGGCAGCACCACGCGCACCTTGTCCTGCAAAAGCCGCGCCGCCTCCCGGTAATTCCACCACGACAGCCCGCCGCCGTGCAGCAGCACCGCCACCGGCGCGCCCTTTTGCCCGAACTCCACGATCCTCATGCCCGCACATCCTCTCACAGGGCCCGCAGACCCCTCTTGCAATCTCTTCAAAAAAATGCTATACTATCATGCGTAACTTCTCAGACCCGCCGGTGTGATGGAATTGGCAGACGTAGTGGACTCAAAATCCACCGCCCGCGAGGGCGTGCCGGTTCGAGTCCGGCCACCGGCACCACGTCGCCGCGGACAGCTCGTTGTCCGCGGCGGCTTTTTTTATCCAGACCCTCCCGCCTTCCGCCGCCCCGTTTTCCGGACCCGCCGGGCCGCGATGGCGTCCGGAAAGGAGCGTGCGCATGGAACCTGTCACCTTTGAAAGCCTGCTGCACAAGAAAATACTGGTCGGCATGACCTATTACGCCGAGGACGGCACATGGATCGAGCAGAAGCAGTTATGGGGGACCGTCATCTCGTCCGGCGAGCACGGGATCGTGATCCGGCTGCCCAACGGCGACACCAAATCGCTGCCCCCCGACCTGCGCTCCACCACCGTCGCAAAGCCCGGCGAATACAGGCTGCGCTCGACCGGCGAGGTCGTCACGGACCCCGACTTTCTGTCCGTCTGGAACGTGACCCGCTGAACCCGCGCCCTGCATCGCCCATATCTTCCGCGCAATGCCGCGGGCGCACTCCCGGTTCATCCCGTTAGACGGAAGCCGCCCGCGTTTTGTTGCACGCACGCCGCGTTTTGCCATAAATTTCTTTTTCAGGCAAGAAGCGCCGCCTTCCCCTGCGCTGTCCCGCTCACCGGGGCAGCGCATTTTCGTTGCGCTTTTCCCGCGCGCGGACGTAATGCGCGCACACCTGCCAGGCGATCCACGCGATCCCGCCGAAGAACAGCGCGCGCACCGTCCAGACCGCCGCGCCGCTCTCCCAGATGCCCAGCACCGCCCGGCTGAGCAGCACCCGCTCGACGCCCTGCTCGGTCCGCGTCACCTCGATGCGCTGCTGCATGCCCGGGAAGGGGATCACATACCACTCGCGGTACCGGTAGACGGCGCCGCCCGCCGCGACGGTCATGTCCCGCTCCTCCAGCGCCCTTGCCAGCGCGCAATCCCCCGCGCCGCGCGTGCGCTCCAGCACCGTGCCGTCCCGGCTGATGCGGTTCAGCGTCTGATCGCGCACTGCGTAGATCAGCATGTCCTCGCCGTCAAAGCCCGCGCAGAAATCGCCGCCGCCCCGGAAGGAGATCCCGCCTTCAAACGTGCCGTCCGCGCCGTACAGGTTCACATGATCCCGCCCGTCGCCGATCAGCCCCGCCGAGAAGCCCAGCAGAAACCCGCCGTCCTCCCGCACGTCCATGCAGTGCGCGCCGTTTCCGATCACCTCGGTTTCCAGCGGCGCCACGTCCGTCACTTCCCAGCGCTCCGTCTGCGCATGCACCTGCCCCGTCAGCAGCACCAGCGCCGCCGCCGCGACCGCGCACCCGCGCAGCGCTCTGCCGCGCCGCCCGCGCAGCCTGCGCACGCGCATCCGCAGCCCCAGCGCTTCCAGCATCTGATCGATCATGCTCCTGACGCCCCGCAGATACACCGCCCGGAACAGCGCCGTCGCCGCGCCCATCAGCACGAGCGGCAGCACCGGCAGCCACCCGGGCAGCGCAGCATGTCCAAACAGCATCGCTGCAAGCATCAGCACCGCAAACAGCATCAGCTCCGCCCAGAATGCGACGAGCACATACCGCACCGCCTCGTTCACACTAACGCCGATCTCCGCCGCGCACCCGCCGGGCGTCTGCCGCGCCTGCACCGTTGCCGTGGGCGCGAAGGAATTGACCAGCAGCCCGCCGCTCAGCGGGCGCAGGGAGATCGTCCCGCCCTGCTCCCTTTGCTCCACCGCATAGTCCAGCCCGCCGACCGCGACCTTCTCCCTCCGCAGCCGCTCCGCCACTTCCTCCGCGCGGCAGCCCGCGGCAACCTCGAGCCGGAAATCGGGAAGCACAGCGCCCCTCCGCTTCATGCCCCTCGCCTCCTTTTCACCATTTTACCACTCCGCTGCATGGAAATCCACCGCAATCGATGATTGGGCGCTTGGTCGAAATGTGCTATACTACGCAGAAATCGATCATGTGGTCAATATTCATCATGCAGGAGAGCTTCAAATGAAACGGGAAGAAAAGAACCGGCAGACCCGGCGGCGCATACTGGAGGGCGCGCTGGCGGAGTTTGGCCGCCAGGGCTACGGGGGCAGCTCCATCAACAGCCTGTGCGCGGCGCAGGGCATTTCCAAGGGCATCGTGTACCATTATTTTGAGACGAAGGACGCGCTGTATCTGGCGTGCGTGGCGGAGTGCTTTGATCTGCTGACGCAGCACCTGCGGGCGCAGCTGACCGGCGCGGGCAGCGCAAAGGCGCAGCTGGAGCGGTATTTCCGCGCGCGGCTGGAGTTTTTCCGCGACCACCCCGCCTACCAGCCGCTGTTCTGCGAGGCGGTGACCTCCCCGCCCGAGCACCTGCGGGAGAAGGTCCAGGCGGTGCGGCGGGAGTTTGACGCGCTGAACCGCGAGACGCTGGAGGGCCTGCTGTGCCAGCTGCCGCTGCGCGCGTCCGTCACCCGCGAGGAGGTGGCGGACACCTTCCGCCAGTTTCAGGACTTCATCAACGCCAGACACAGCATGGCGGGAAGCGACCCGCAGGAGTTTGAAAAGCGGGAGGAAAGCTGCCGCAGGGCGCTGGATCTGCTGCTCTACGGCGTGATCGAGCGAAAGGATGAGGAATATGTCTGAGCAGGCCAAGCATTCGGAATCGGTGCTGGGGGAGATGAAGCCCTCCCGCGCCATCGTCAAGCTGGCCGTGCCCGCGACGCTGGCGCTGCTGGCCAAGGCGGTCTACAACATCGTGGACACCGCCTACATCGGCATGCTCAACTCCGACGTGGCGCTGACGGCCGTGGGCGTGACGCTGCCGCTGCTGCTGATCATGGTGTCGGTGGAGAACATATTCGCGGCGGGCGCTGCGGTGCTGGCGGGCCGCCAGCTGGGCGCCGGGGACCACGACGGCGCCAGCCGCACGGTGACCACGGTCATCGGGCTGTCCATCGCCATCGGCATCGCGCTGTGCGCGGGCGGCATCCTGTTCATCGAGCCGCTGCTGCGCGCCTTCGGCGCGTCGGAGGCGTCGCTGCCGCTGGCAAAGGACTACGCCTTCTGGATGTTCATCGCGGCGCTGGCCAACCCGCCCGCCCAGAGCATGAACTGCGCCTCGCGCGCCGAGTCCTCCGTGCGTGTCTCCTCCGTTGCGGTCATCACGGGCGCGCTGCTCAACGTGCTGCTCGACCCGGTGTTCATGTTCGACTGGGGTCTGGGGCTGGGCGTTGCGGGCGCGTCGATGGCGTCCACGGTGTCGCAGTTTGTGACCTTCTTTATCCTGGCCGGGTTCTACCTGTCCGGCCGCTCGGTCATCAAGGTGCGCCTCAAGGCCTTCCGCCCCGGCTGGGATCTGATCAAGACCGTCACCCTCATCGGCATCCCCACAGCCGTCATCCAGATCTGCCTGTCGGTGGCCTCGTCGCTGACCAACATCGCCGCCGCGCCCCTGCCCGGCTCGGACGAGATCATCGCCGCCTACGGCGTGGTGCAGCGCCTCATCCTCATCGACTGCTACATGGTGATGGGCTTTATGCAGGGCTACCAGCCCGTGGCGGCCTACGCCTTCGGCGCGAAAAACGAGGAGCGCTTCCACCAGTCGGTGCGCTTTGCGCTCAAGGGCGCGCTGGTGCTGACGGTGCTGGTGGAGCTGGTCTACATCCTGCTCTCCCGCCCGCTGATCCTGCTGTTCAACCGCAACCCGCAGATCGTCTCCTGCGGCCAGATGCTGCTCATCTCGCAGGTGGCGCTCTACCCCGCCTTCGGGCTGTGCTACATGATGACCATCACCTTCCAGACCATCGGCTCGTCGCGCTACGGCCTGGTGCTGTCCATGATCCGCCAGGGGCTGTTCTACATCCCCTTCATCCTGCTGCTGCCCCGCGCGCTGGGCTTTACGGGCATCTGCCTGTCGCAGCCTGCGGCCGACGTGCTGACCATACTGGTCTGCCTGCTGTCCATCCGCCCCATGAAGCGCATCGCCTCCCAAAACATGGCGCGCACCTAGCCCGTGCGCTTCCCGCAAAAAACGCCCCCCGGCCGCACGCTTTCCCAGCCGGGGGGCGTTATTTTGTCATAAGAAATCCCTGCTTCAAGCGGAGGCCTTACAGGCCCGGCGCAGAGCGCCTGCATCAGTTCAGGAGCATCGCCGCGCCGCCCGCGTCGTTGTCCCGCTCGACGACCGCCTTCGCCCCGCGGACGGACACAGCGCACCGGCAGCCGGCAAAGCGGTTGCCGGTCACGGTGATGGCGCCGTGCGGCGTCGCCGTGCCGGACGCGGCCAGGTCGTGGTCCAGCCCCACGCCGATGGCGCCCATCCTGCCGGAGGCATCGTGCAGCCCGCAGCGCAGGAAGGTGTTGCCGGTCAGCACCGCCTCGCGGCAGGGGCCCATCTCATACCACGCCTGCGCGTCCGGCGCGATGAGTATGCCCGACAGCCCCAGCGCCTCGAAGGTGCAGTCCCTCACCACCGCCACGGGCGCCTGCAGCAGGAAGCCGCGTGCGCGCCCCCGCCGGACGGTGCAGCGCTCCGCCGTCACCTCCGGCACGCGCGACGCGTTGTGCAGGATCGCGCCCGCCCCGGTCCCGTCGGGCACACCGTCCAGCTCCAGCCTGTCGCCCCGCACCCGCACGGCCCGCGCCGTGCCCAGCAGGTTCAGCGCGCGGTCATAGACCTCGATGGCGTCCCCCGCGCTCGCCCAGCCGGTCATCGCCTGCCCGGTGCGGCCGTTTGCGAGGGTCAGCGTCTGCCCGTCCACCCCGCTGACCACGGCGGCCAGGCTGTGCACGTTCAGCGCGTCGTCGCCGATGCCCTCAAACGTGCAGTCGGTCAGCGTGAGCGCGCCGCGCAGGCCCTGGATGTGGATGCAGTCCTCGTTGGAGGAGAACAGGCTGCGGCTGCCCGGCTCGGGCGCCACCGTCACCCGCTCAAACGTGAAATCGGCGTTGTCCCCGGTGGCGTACACCGACGCGCTCGGGCAGGCGCGCACGCACACGTCGCGCACCGTCAGGCCCTCCACGTCGTGCAGCGTCAGCGCCGGGCAGGCGTAGGTGCCGGAGGTGAAGCGGACGCAGACCTGTTGGCCCACCTCGCCATAGACGCCCGGCAGCACGAACTTGCCCGGCTCGCCCTCCACCGGCTCCAGCACTCCCTCCCGGTAGACCTCCCCGGCGGGGTCGCCGCTTGCGTCAAACAGGTTGACGCTCGTCCAGAACTCCCCGCCCCGGACCGCCGTCTCCCCGGTCAGGAACTCCTCGTACGCCGCAAACACGGCCGAGCTGCCCTGCGTCTGCGTGATGACGCCGCTGACGCTGGTGGGGCTAACGTAGTCGAGGGTGAGCCCCTCGATGGTGACGTCCCGGGCGCTGCGCACGGCGATGAGGCTGCTGTCCTGGTAGTGGGCCGCGCTGGCCGCCGAGTAGGGCGTGTAGGAGGTGTTGATGAGCCTTGCGCCCTCGCCGCGCAGCGCGATGCCCTCCTTGCCCGCGATGCACACGCCCCCCAGCGGCGAGGCGGCGATGTAGTAATCGCCCTCGGGGAACACGAGCGTCGTGTCCGGCCCCGCCCAGCGCAGGATGCGGTTGAGCGCCCTGCGGTTGTGCGCCGCGCTCTGCACGCTGTCCGCCACGACGCCGCGCTCGGTGACCACCACCGTCCCGCTGCACCGCGCCGACAGCGTCAGCCCCGCGGCCGCCGCTCCGACCGCGATCACCGCCAAAGCGATCAGCGCCCAAAGCCATCTTTTCCGCATCGCGTCCCCCTCCTTTGCCCGGCCCGAGCCTTGCTCCGGGCCCTTTTCCCAATTCGAGGGTATCTTAGCACAGCGCCGCTCAAAGCACAACCTTCCCCGCGCACATTGCGGCGCTGACGGACAGCATCGGCCGCTGACGGGCGCTGCGCGGCGAGCCCTGCGTCAGCGTGGAGGTCTTTCGCTCTGCCGAGGCCATCCGCCGCCAGGACGGGCAGGTCAGCCTGGCGTTCGTCACGTGCAGCCAGTCCTATGTGCTGCATCGCCAAGCCCTTTGCCGACCGGCAGATCTTCGAGGTGCCGGACATCGTCTCGCGCCGCCTGCGGCTGCAGCAGGGCAGGCAGCTCCTGCTCCGGCTGAAGGACCGGCAGGTCGTGCTCCCGTTCCACGGCATCCTCTCCATCGAAGCGCAGGCGCACCGGCTCCACATCTGCAAGGCCCCCGACGGCGAATGCCTGACCGCCCACATGCGCAGGGGTGATGCGCTCCAGGCGCTGCGCGACGGCACCGTCATCCCCATCGGCCGCAGCTGCCTGGGATCCGTGCGCAGCGCCTTTGCCAAATACCATATCGAAAGGAACGTCTGACGTGCACTGAATATCGTTTGAGCTCCTGATCCGCCGGTCTGCCGGGTCAGAACCGCCGGGGGCGCGCTGCTCGCGGCGCTCTCCCTTGCGGTCTGCGCGCTGCCGAGCCGCCGGAAAACGCGGGAGAGCCGCAGTCTGCCGGAGGCGCTCAAGGGCAAGGCCCCGCTGCGCGCGTTCACCGCCGGAGGCCTTGCCGTTGATGCCCTGCTGACGGCCCCAAAGGGCCATCATGGCGCAGAAGGGCCTCGCGTTGGAAACCGCCCTTCAGCCCTTCGCCGCCTTTCCGCTGTCCCGCGCGCTCGCTCTAGCCCTGATCCAGCGATTCGGCATAGAAATCGACGTCCAGCTCGCCCTCGGAGGTGACCCCCAGCGCCGTGTCGCGCAGCACATAGCCCTCGCCCGTCTGCTCGAGGATGCAGCGCAGCCGGTAGGGCCATATCCCCTCGCGCAAAACCGAGGCATCCCCGCCTTCGCACCGCAGGTACCCCAGAAGATCCACGTCCACGCAGAGGGCCTCCGCATCGGGGCCTTCGCTTTTTTTCACCCGCACCGCGCGGGCGGGCAGGTTCGTCAGCCGGTACTCCATCACCGCGCCGGAGGCGGCCGCGTCGCGGACCTCCCCGACCGCGTAGGGCGCGCAGTCCGATCCCTCCGCGATGGGGTCCGCTGCGGAAAACGCGAAGTAGTTGTCCAGGTATGCCTGCACCGTCTGCCGCAGCGCGGCGTACTCCCCCTCTGTCAGCGCATACACGCCCAGCCCGGTGTATTCGTACCGCGTCTGCGCCTGCCGGAAGGCGTCGCCCACCGCCTTTTCCGCGACAAAACCGGGGTAGAACAGGAACAGGCGGCGCGCGTCCGGGTACATCGTCTCATACCCCGCGACGCGGTAATCCTCGCCGTCCCGCACGAAATAGGCCCACAGCTCCATCTGCACATCCCCCTGGCCAGGGTAGGGATACCGGCCGAAAAACGCAGCGTCCGCCTCGCTGTGCACCACGACCGCCGCGCGGCACCGCAGCACCCCGGTTCCGTCCGCGCGCTCCAGCCTGCAGGCGACGCCGTCCGCCGCCACGTCCGCGCTGCGCACCGACGCGCTGAGCCCGCAGGCCTGCGCCTCGCTAAGCAGCGCGTCATAGTACCCGCTCTCCCGGACCGCCCCGGCGAGCGCGGGCTCCATCACGCCATAGGCCCGCTCCATGGCCTCCCCGTCGAACCCAACGATCCCGCCGAGCAGCGCCTCCATCCCTTCGGCCAGCGCGCGCCGCTCCGGCTCCTCCAGCACCACATACTCCAGCTTCGCGCCCATGACCTCCCGCTCCAGCACCGGCTCATGGAGATAGGCGGCCCTCGCCCTGCCGATGCGCTCTTCCGCCGTCTCCTCCGCAGGCGCCGCGCTCTGCGCGACGCCGCCCTGCTGCGCAGGCTCGTCGATCAGGCGGACGACCTTGTCATACCGGATCGCGCACGCGCTCATTTCCAGCGCCGCGCAGCACAGCAGCACGCAGCACCCCGCCCGCAGCAGTCCCCAACGCGACTTCCTCTTCATACTGTTTCTCCTCCTTGTGCTTCCCCCGCGCGTCACGCGCGGCATTCTCGGGTTCAAGCCGGCCCCGCTCCCTCTCCGATTATACCAGCCCCTCTCTGATTATACCAGCCCGTCCCCGCTCCTCCGCCCGCTTTTCACAAACGCAGAATCTGGAAGCACAAACAGCGCTCCCGCCGATGGGCAGCCGGCAAGTCTGCGCCTTTGAATCAATGGTCGAAACCGGCTGCCCGCCCTCTATCGGCGGAGGGCGCCGGATCGATCGACACTCTCGCTCGTTTTTTCCAAAATATGCCCAAACCAGGCGCTTCTCACCGCAGGTGCCGGATACCGTTTTTTATTTCGATCGGTGGACACACAACAATAATCCGTACTTTATTACAAACATAACCGTATTATAATCGACCCGTATATTGATTTTTGTGTTGTAACATGGTAAAATTTCATATTGATACTATAGGGTCAAAAATGGCTCTCCAAAGTAAATCAGAGCCATTTTAGAAAAATCCATTCCTCATGGATTTTTTGAGCGTCAACGCTGCCAAAATCAGCAGCCCAAACAAACGGACGGCCCCAGGGCCCAACCCGCGGTCCCCGAACGGCAAGACCATCTGCGTCAGCCCCGTCTTTGAAGCAGCACCCATCGCCAGCACCCCCGTGAATATCCCAAAAGGTGCAAAGGTTCCAAATGGGACCAGGTTCAGCGGCGGGACGATGGATCAAAAACAATTTGATGCGATTCGCGCACATTGTGCCGCGAGATTTCTTAGGAATTTGGGAGATGACACCAACATGGCAGGTCGTTTGCTTCTTGCCAGCCCTCACATGTCTGACGAGGGTTTTGAGCTGGAATACATCCATGATGCGTTCCAGAAGAACTGGATCGCCCCGCTGGGAGAAAATGTAAACGAATTTGAAAAGTCTATGCAGTCTTTTGTTGGCGCGGGACACACGGTGGCCCTGTCAGCCGGTACGGCTGCACTGCACCTGTCCATGATTCTGGCGGGCGTTCAGCCTGGGGACAAGGTATTTTGTCAGGATTTGACTTTCTCTGCTTCGGCAAATCCTGTGGCTTATGTGGGAGCCGAGCCGGTGTTTATCGACAGTGAGCAAGACACCTGGAATATGGACCCCGCCGCGCTGGAGAAGGCGTTTGAACTATACGGGATCCCTAAGGCGGTCGTCGTCGTCCATCTGTACGGGAATCCCGCCAAGCTGGATGAGATCACGGCGATCTGCCGGAAGCATGGCATAGCCCTGATTGAGGATGCCGCCGAGGCATTGGGGAGCGAGTACGCCGGGCGCAAGTGCGGCACCTTTGGCAAGTTTGGCGCACTGTCTTTCAATGGCAACAAGATTATCACCACGTCCGGCGGCGGTATGCTGGTCTGCCAGGAGCAAGCGGATGCTGCCCACGCTCTGAAATTGGCCACCCAGGCGCGGGAGCCCTTCCCCTGGTATCAGCATGAAGAGATCGGCTACAACTACCGCATGAGCAACATCTGCGCCGGCATCGGCCGTGGGCAGGTAAAGGTATTGCCGCTTCGCATTCAGCAGAAGCGGGCCATTTTTGAGCGTTATGTCTCCAAGCTCGATGGACTGCCTCTGGTGATGCAGCCCTCCCTGGAGTGCGCGTTCTCTAACCGCTGGCTGTCGGTTCTCCTGCTGAACAAGGGCTGCGGCAAGACGCCCACAGACGTTTTGAACGCGCTGAATGAGGCAAACATTGAAGGCCGCCATCTCTGGAAGCCCATGCATCTCCAGCCTGTCTTTGCGAACGCGAAGTATGTAACCGTTGGCACGGAATCCGTATCCGATGACCTGTTCAGCCGTGGTGTGTGCCTGCCCAGTGACACCAAAATGCGTATGGAAGATGTGGATCACGTCTGCGAAGTGATCCGCAAGCTGTTTTAAGGGGAAAGTATGGAGCATAAAGTCGGGTTCTACGAAAAACACATCAAGCGTTTGCTGGATTTTACGCTTTCGCTTCTGGCGCTGATCATCCTCTCCCCTGTTTTGCTGGTCACAGCAGCCTTGGTGCGCATCAAGCTGGGAAGCCCGATCATTTTCCATCAGGAGCGCCCGGGCAAATCCGAAAAGATCTTTCGCCTGTACAAGTTCCGCAGCATGACGGATGAACGCGACGAAAACGGCAATCTTCTACCCGATGATCAGCGCCTCACCCGCTTCGGCCAGATCCTGCGCAGCACCTCCCTGGATGAGCTGCCGGAGCTTTGGAACATTCTGCGGGGAGATATGAGCATCGTAGGCCCAAGGCCGCTGCTTGTGAAATACCTGCCGCTATATAATGAGGAGCAGCGGCACCGGCATGACGTTCGTCCAGGCCTTACCGGCTGGGCGCAGGCAAATGGCCGCAACGCGATCAGCTGGGAAGAAAAGTTCAAGCTGGATGTATGGTATGTCGGGCACATCAGCTTTGGAGTCGATGTGAAAGTCATATTCATGACTGCAAAAAAGGTATTCTGCCGGGATGGGATCTCGTCCGAAACCTCTGTGACCATGGAAGAATTTTCCGGAGCAAAGGAGTCCCTGCATGTCTGATTCTGTCATTCTAATTGGCGGCGGCGGTCATTCCAAGGTTGTGATAGACTGCATCCAAGCCTCTGGCGGGCAAGCAGTTGGCATCCTGGATGATGGCATTGCGGTCGGGACATCAGTTCTCGGTGTTCCGGTGCTGGGGAAAATTGAGGATTACACGAAATACCTGCAGCATCAGTTTCTGATCGCCATCGGCAATAACAGTATCCGGCGGCGCATCTCACAGCAACTACAGGTGAAATGGTATACTGCGATACATCCTTCAGCTGTTGTCTCTCCGCACGCAAGGATCGGCGTGGGAACAGTCGTGATGCCCCGGGCTGTGATCAACGCCGGTGCCATCATTGGTTCGCACTGTATCGTCAATACTGGTGTTATTGTTGAACACGACAATCGCATTGCAGACTATGTTCATCTCTCCCCTGCCGCTTCGCTCGGCGGTACCGTGTCTGTGGGTGAGGAAACCCACATTGGCATTGGCGCAACGGTTCGAAATAACATTGACATCTGCGGAAACTGCACCATCGGTGCCGGAGCTGCTGTTGTGAAGAACATCGCAGCACCGGGAACATATATCGGTGTTCCTGCCAGGAGGATGGAATGAAAATCCTGATTATGGCCAACTATGATGTTGGCTTGTACCAATTCCGGCGAGAATTGATTGCAGAGCTGCTGAAAAGCCATGAAATTTTGATTTCTCTGCCAGACGGCGATCTGGTTCGTCCTTTGGAAGAAATGGGGTGCCGTTTTCTCTCAACACCGGTAGATCGGCGGGGCATTGATCCGAGAAAAGACTTGAGACTGTTTTGGCAGTATTTCAAGATGTTGCGGCAAGAAAAACCCGATCTAGTTATCACATATACGATTAAGCCGAATATTTATGGTGGTTTGTCCTGCCGTCTTTTGGGTGTTCCCTGCGCCGCCAATATCACTGGCCTTGGTACAGCATTCCAAAAGAGTGGCGCACTCAGGTCACTGGTGTCCACGATGTACCGCTCTGCATTGAAAAAGGCTGGGGTCGTTTTCTTTGAGAATGCTGGAAACATGGAAACGCTTCTCAACGAGGGCATTGTTAAGCAAACTCAGTGCAAGCTCTTACCCGGCGCGGGTGTCAACCTGGATCATTACGCATTCGCTGCATATCCTACAGAAGAAACGCCCATCCGCTTTCTCTTTATGGGACGTGTCATGAGAGAAAAAGGCGTGGACGAGCTGTTTGAAGCGATGCATCGCCTACAGCAAGAAGACATCCCGTGTACGCTGGATGTGCTCGGTGGCTGTGAAGAGCACTATGAAGAAACTCTCCGCCGCTGCGAGGCAGAAGGTTTGCTCCGCTATCACGGCTATCAGAAGGACGTCCGCCCGTTTATCCGAGACTGCCATTGTTTTGTTCTTCCGTCGTGGCATGAGGGCATGGCCAACACCAACCTGGAATGTGCCGCCATGGGCCGTCCGCTGATCACCAGCCGCATCCACGGCTGCATGGAAGCGGTTGTTGAAGGAGAAAGCGGCCTACTGTGTGAACCAAAGAATGCTGACAGCCTGCACGACGCTATGGCCCGCTTCTGCCATATGCCCCCAGCCCAAAGGGCGGCCATGGGAATAGCCGGGAGACGGCACATGGAGGAAACCTTCGATAGGCAAAAAGTCGTGGCGGAAACGATAGAGAGGATCATTTGATGGGAAACAGTGTTGAATTATCTCCGCTTGAAGCATTCTTTCGTCGCATTGTACAGAAATACAATCATAAAAAGTATTGGAAATACCGCAGTATTGTTGTAGATCCCAGCCGGGGATCCAAAATTGGCGATTTGTTCCGCTTGTACTACATCAAGCGTGCGGATGCATTCCACAACGCCTCCATGGGAACCCACCGCAATTTCGGCGCAGCCTTCGCCGAACCGCCTCAGCTTCCGCATGGGCTGAACGGGATTATTGTCTCGCATAATGCGGTGATTGGAAAAGATTGCCGTATATATCATCAAGTAACAATTGGCGAAGGACATAACGGTGCACCTGAAATTGGAGACCATGTTGTAATTGGCGCCGGAACAAAAATCGTCGGCAAGGTCACGGTAGGCAGTTATGCAAAAATCGGCGCAGGGTGTGTGATCATGCAGGATATCCCGGAGCATGCTCTTGTATTAGCTGGCGCACCAAGCATCATTGTGAAGGAGCGTGCTCCCAGTGACTCATAAAAAAGTATCGGTCATCATGGGAATATATAACTGTGCCTCTACGCTTCCCGCAGCCATTGATTCTATTCTGGAGCAAACTTACTCCAATTGGGAACTGATTCTCTGCGACGACGGTTCTGTGGATGCGACCTATCAAGTTGCCGCCGGATATCGTGACCGTTATCCAGAAAAAGTGGTTTTGTTGCGAAATGAGAAGAACATGGGACTGAATCATGCTCTGAACAGCTGCCTTGCAGCGGCCACCGGAGCGTATATTGCCCGCATGGATGGAGACGATATCTCTTTTCCAGAGCGGCTGGCATTAGAAGCGGCGTTTTTAGATTCACATCCCGAATATGCCATTGTCAGCTGTCCCATGGTCTATTTTGATGATAATGGAGACTGGGGAACCGGCACGGTAAAAGAGCGCCCCGAGGCCCTGGACTTTGTACCCGGGACACCCTTTTGCCATGCCCCCTGCATGGTACGGGCGGAGGCCTATGCCGCGGCACATGGCTATTCCTCTAATCCAAGAACGCTCCGGGCCGAGGACTACGATCTTTGGTTTCGGCTCTATGAATTGGGATACCAGGGTTACAATCTTCAAACACCATTGTACAAAATGCGGGATGATGAAAACGCGTATCACCGTAGGAAATTCAGATACTGTCTGAACGAAGCCTACGTTCGTGCGACCGGGTTTCAGCGGCTGCAGCTCCCAGTGAGGAACTACATTTGGGTTTTACGTCCAATTCTTGTCGGGCTGCTTCCCAAGAGGCTTTATCTCCTGCTTCACCACAAGAAGAAAACATCAGTCTAAAGGATGCGACCACATGCTGATATATCTCTCTGTCATGCTGCTTTCCGTATTGATTTGTCTGCGGATACAGTCCCTTCAGCCACAGCAAGGGTCCCTTGCTCCCAGATCCCGCAGGATTCAAGCGGGATACTGTCTGCTTTTGGTGGCCGTCCTGGGTATTGTAGTGGGCTGGCGCAAGGGGGTCGGGACAGATTATGGAAATTATATTGATATCTTTACCCTGACCCGTGACAAGACCTACAGTCAAATTCTGAATGAGGACGAGCCGTTCTGGGGGGTACTCAATCTATTCTGCAGCAATCTATTTGGTGACTACATTCCAGTATTTGTTGTGGCTGCGTTTCTGTCTGTTGGCCTGATCGTCTATGGAATCTACAAAAGCTCCATTTCTTTTCCTGTATCGGTGTTCCTGCTGATTGCAGGCATGTACTATTTCGACTTGTTCAACGGCACAAGGCAGATGGTCGCAACAGCGATCCTGTTTGCGGCTTATCCCCTGATAGAAAAAAAGAAGTGGGGATGGTTGCTGCTGTTGACTTTGATCGCAATGCAATTTCATTCGTCTGCATGGATTGTCCTTGTAGCGTTCTTATTTGCCCGTTTTTTCAAACCACGCTCCTGGGCTACCGTACTGCTCGTCAGTGTGTTTCTGATTATCTATCTGAATTTTGATTTTTTTTCTGACTATTTGATAGAATTCCTGATCTCTTCCAACAGCAGGTATTCCAATTATGAGACGACGCTTTCCCAGGCAGACTTGGGCGCTAATGTGCTGCGTTTTGGACTAACTGCAGTCCCTCCGCTTTTTTCCCTTGTATTGTGGCCGCATGTGAAGCATACCGGCAAGGACACGGGTACTTTGGTCAATCTGTCCATCATCAATGCCTGTTTCATGATGATCGCCACCAGGAACTGGATTTTCGCTCGGTTTTGCATGTTCTTTGGGATTTATAACATTCTTCTCTGGCCCCGTATTCTGGAATGCTTTGAACCCAAAAGTAAGCGGTTCATGACCATTGGCGTAGTTGCTGTCTATTTCCTGTATTTCTGGCTCATTGTGCATACGGATTCCAACTTGCTGCCTTACCGTTCCTGGCTCTTCGGAGGGACTTATGCGTAAAAAAGTTCTTTTCTTGATTCCCAATCTAGCTCATGGCGGTGCGGAGCGGGTATTGGTTAATCTGGTGAATAACATAGACTCCAATCGATTTGATGTGACGGTCCAAACGCTGTTTGACGTGGGCGTGAACCGGCAATATCTGAAGCCTCATGTTCATTATCTTCCCGGAGGGAGATGGCAGTTCCGAGGCAATTCGCATTTCATCAAACTTTTTTCACCGGAAGCACTGTACCGGTATTTTGTGAAAGAGGATTACGATACTGTTGTGTCATATTTGGAAGGACCGACAGCGCGGATCGTAGCTGGCTGCACAAAGCCTGGTGTCAAAAAAGTCGGTTGGCTGCATATTGAGCTGAATACACCTGCGCTTGCCTCCCGAGGCTTCCGAAGCCCGAAGGAAGCCCAAAAATACTATGATCGATTTGACCGGCTGGTAGCGGTTTCCAACAACGTGAAAACATGCTTCTTGCAGAATCTGCCCATACATACGCCTATTGATGTATTGTATAACACCAATGAAACGGAGCAGATCAAAGCACTTGCGAAGATTGCGCCTGACGATATACGCTTTCCAGATAAAGAGTCTGTGATCAGGGTCTGTTCCGTGGCGAAACTGATGAAAACCAAGGGCTTTGACCGTCTTGTGAATGTACATCAACGGCTGCTGGGTGAAGGATATCCCCATAAGATTTATATTCTCGGTATTGGTGAAGAAGCGAGATACCTCGAAGCAAAAATTCATGAGTATGGCTTGGAAAACAGCTTTCTCCTATTGGGGTTTCAGGATAATCCCTACCAGTATGTGTCCCGCTGCGACTTATATGTCTGCCCTTCTCGGCGGGAAGGCTTTTCTACAGCTGTCACAGAAGCATTGATTGTCGGAACGCCGGTTGTCAGTACGGACTGTTCAGGGGCTCGAGAACTGCTGGGAGACCATGATGAATACGGTCTTGTGGTGGAAAACAGCGAAGAAGGAATCTATCAGGGTATGAAGAAGATGCTTTCCGAGCCTGCTTTGCTGGCGCACTACCGGGAGCAAGCCAAAGAAAGAGGTAAATCATTCAGCCGCGAGCAGACAGTAAAAGCTGTGGAAAATATGCTGGACTGTTTATAAGGAAAATTTACGCCATGAATATTTGCTTTCTTGAAGGAGATATGTCCCGTAAGGGCGGAACCGAGCGCATGACTGCCATGATTGCCAACGCTCTGTCAGAAACTCATCGTGTGTTTGTTGTCACCCTGAAATCAGAAGCAGATCATGTGTTCTTTAGCCTGGCTGATTCAGTTCTGCATACCGTGCTATCCCCTGCCGCCGGAAAACTGGGCATTCTATTGCAGATCCGGCAGATTCACCGTTTTCTTCTCGAGCATCAGATTGATCGTGTAATCAACGTGGACACCGGGATGAGTATCTATGGGATTCCCGCGGCCTGGGGCACAAAAGCCAAGGTCATCACCTGGGAGCATGCCAATTATTTCAATAACTGGGGCTCCCGTATATTCCCCTATATTCGCCGCTTTGCCGCCCGGCACAGTGACGCCATGGTGGTTCTGACAGAGCAGGACAAGGAAAACTATGAGACCCACATCCCGTCCAAGGTTCCGGTGTATGTCATCGCCAATCCGGTGCAGCCCCATGAATTTTCGTATGATGCCTCGTCCCGGATGATTCTGTCCGCCGGCGCGCTGCTCCCCATCAAGGGCTATGACCGCGCCATAGAAGCGGCGAAGCGTATCCTGCCCAGCCGTCCGGCATGGAAGTGGGTTATCTGCGGCGAAGGTCCCGAAAGGGAACCTCTGGAGCGCCTGATTCGGGAAGCCGGACTGGAACAGCAGATGTTCCTGCCCGGAACTGTGCGGGACATGGAGTCCCAATACCGTAGAGCCGCCATGGTGGTGATGACTTCTCATATGGAGGGGCTGCCCATGGTGTTGCTGGAAGCCAAATCCTACGGTTTGCCGCTGGTCAGTTTTGACATTATGACTGGGCCAAGGGATATCATCGAGAACGGGGTGAACGGATTCTTAGTGGTTCCGTCAGACGTAGAAGATCTGGCCGAAAAGTTGATACGTCTGATGGACAGCGATGCTCTGCGCTGTCAAATGTCGAAGAGCGCGACTTTGGGCATAGAGCAATTCTCTGAGACAAAAATCCTGGAGGCATGGGAAAAACTGCTGGAGGCATAGAGAATGGAGCCATTGATCAGTGTAATCGTTCCGATATATAATGTCGAGATGTATTTGCCGCAATGCCTGGATTCCATCTGCGGACAAACTTATCAAAATCTGGAGATTCTTCTAGTGGATGACGGTTCACCAGACCGCTGCGGCGAAATCTGTGACCAATACGCCGCCCGTGATACCAGAATTCGGGTCATCCATAAACAGAATGGCGGCCTCTCCGACGCACGAAATGCCGGAATGGAGCAGATGAACGGCAGTTATTTGATGTTTGTAGACAGCGACGATCTACTGCCTTCTAATGCAGTCCAGACGCTTATTGAAGCAGCCTTCTCAGAAAATGCGGAACTCGTAATTGGGGACTACAGACGATTTTCAGATATGTTTCCTGAGGAAAAAACAGAAAAGAATGCTGTAGAATTTCATCTCTTGACAGGTTCTGAAGCAATGCAGGATATGCTGCAAAACGGCTGTGCGGCTTGGGCTCGGCTGTATCAACGAAAAATTCACCAACACATTTCCTTCCCCGTTGGCGAAATTAATGAAGACGAGGCAATTGTCCTCCATATTCTGGAAAACTGTAACCGGGTCGTGAAAACAAACGCAGTCGTGTATTACTATCGCTGCCGCCCAGAAAGCATCACAACATCTGTCTTTGTCGCTTCCAAAATGGTGTGGGCAAAACACTGTGCTGAGAACTTAAAATACATTCAAGATCACCATTCCAGCCTAACATCTGACGCCGCCGCGAGATACCGCGGCAGTCTTCTTTGGTCCCTGACGGAAATCGCTTTGTCAGACGAGGACTATACGGGAGAAACGCAAGCGCTTTTATCTGCGCTTCGGAGTCAAAAAAAACTATTCTGCGCTGCGCCTTTCACTTATTGGCAAGACCGGCTCCGGATGTGGTTTCTTCTTCACTTCCCTTTTTCTGTATATCGCGCGATCATTCGCTTCAGAAGGAGCTAGCTCATGAGGAAATTTGAGTTTTGGACTGTGGCGTACCGTCCTCGCCAGAATCAGGCAACGCTGCTGGACGATCTTCAAACGCCGTTTTCCGTTGTAAAGAACACATGGCGCTACTGGGCGGCCAATCCACATCTGGTTGAACACAATGGGACAACCTATCTTTTTGCGGAGCTATATGACCGCGTTCTGCGGCGGGGCGTGATTGGATATTGTGAGCTCAGCGGAAATGGGGCGACTGCCTGGCAGGTCGCACTCCGAATGCCGTACCACTTGTCCTATCCGCATATTCTGCGCATAGGCGATGCGTTCTACATGATTCCGGAATCCTATGTCGCCAACGAAATCTCTGTATTCCGCGCCGTGCATTTTCCCGATCGTTGGGAAAAAGCCACTGTCCTTCGAGAAAACTTCTGCGCCGTGGACTCCACTGTTTTTTTCGATCATGAACAAGCCTATCTTATGACGCTTCAATTCCAGGGCGATGCAGAGCGTCTGCTGCTTTTCCCGGTTAAGGACCGGACTTTGTGCGGACAGGGTCTGGTTATTGCGGAAAATGACTGCAATGTCCGTCCTGCAGGACATTTCTTCCAGTGGAACGGCAAGCGTATTCGTCCGGGCCAAGACTGTTCCAACAGCTATGGCTGCGCGCTGAATCTCTATGAAGTCACCGATATCTCTTCTGAAGGATATTCAGAAACCCTGTATAAGAAGGTTCACCCGTCGGACATTCGCTCGAACCTGAAAAAGGAACCGGAAGGAATCCACACATACAACATGAGCGCGTCCTATGAAGTGCTCGATCTCAAGGGATATGAAACAGATTGGCTGTTTTATATCATGCGGCCCATCTGGTGGCTTTGGCGACGTATAAAGCGCCTTTTTATGAAACAGTGAGGGAGATCAGACTATGCAGTATTCCATCTCGATTCTGTCAGATCAAAGCCGAATCCCGGAAGTGATCTCCCTTTTCCGTACTGGCTTGGGAGAAACCTCCGTGGAGCACTGGGTTTGGCGGCTCTTTACCGACAATGGGCAGGAAGACCGCCCATTCGCCGTGATCGCGGAAGATGAAACGAGTAGAATGGTCGGTATTTCTACCGTGATTCCTACGCGTTACGGCGCCAGTCAGAAGAAATGCATTTCTTTCTGCGATTGGGTGGTGCATCCAGATTATCGCGGTCAAGGTCTCATCCATAGAATATACAACTTCATCTGTGATTATTTCTCCCAGCGCGGTTATGATTTTATACTCAACTTTCCGAACCCAAATTCCTATCCCATTCTGCGCCGGTATGGCTTTGAGGATTTGACCGGCGTCGCGTCCTGGAACAGTAAGACGCGGCTGTTCGCGCTTCGACATCGTACAAACAACAGGGCTCACCAGGGGGTCTCGTACCGGTTTTCAGAGCGCTGTCCCCTTACAACACTTCCAAACCCGAAGGAAAACCGACTCTACCGCACGCCAGAATACCTGAGTTGGAAGTATGATCAGAATCCGGATGTAACGTATGCCTGGCTAACCCTGTGGCAGGATAGCGACCTGCTTGGGTATTTTGTTTATACGCTTACAAAGGGACGCCTTCGGACAGCTGTCAATGTCTACGATTGGGACTATTATTCAACGCAGGACGCGCCCTTTCGCTATGCGATTTCCCTGCTGAGAGGGCTGGGAAGCTTTGTGAGCTTTTGGGGCATCTATTCCGGTGATTTGCTGGAACTTCTGAAACAGTCAGGTCTGCAGTCCCATCCGGGAAAGACAAAATGTATCGTGCGGCCCATGCAGCCGGAGGGACTACCCGATCAATTGATCATTACCAGAGCTGACACGGATTATTAAAAGGAGCGTTTCTATCCATGACCAACGACTATGGAAATCTGGAACTACATAAGGTACTCCTTTCCGCCATGAAGGACATCGACAAAATTTGCCGGGAGAATGGATTGAAATATTTCCTTCATGCCGGGACGCTCCTTGGCGCGGTCAATTACAAGGGCTTCATTCCTTGGGACGATGATGTGGATATTTCCATGTTTCGTGAGGACTACGAAACGTTCCTTGTTCTCGCGCAGCAACAGTTTGGCGACCGGTATTTTATTCAGACCTACAAGACAGACCCCTCTTATCCAAACAATCGTGCTGTTCTACGTGTGTTAGGGACAAAGGTTGTCCATTATCATGAAGATGTCAACGCGATCCACAATGAAATTGCGATTGATATTGTACCGCTGGATGCTGTACCGAATTATAAATTGGTTCAAAAAATTCAGCAGGGCCTCATTTGGGTTCTGGATGCGGCGGTCCAGATCAAACGCGGTGATATTCAACCCATTTCACCTGCAACAAAATGTATTGGCCTCCTTTCCAGAATAGATCGTATCACGTTGGGAAGATGGATCGATAAAGCGACTTGTATGTGTAAGAACAGACAGTCCAAACTTGTCGGCCTTTTAAGCTATACCGGGAGAAATCCATACACTGGTGTCAGCGGGTATTATAATGATTTGCTAAAGCGCGAATGGTACGACAATTCACAGTATATCCCCTTTGAGGACACGCAGTTTATGACCATTGGAGAGCCGGAAGCAGATTTGCTTCATCGGTACGGCCCCCATTATATGGACCCATACCCGGAAGAAAAGCGCGTCACCAAGCATGATGTGAAAACCTACGAGATCAGTCAAGCAGTTCGGGAGAGGGCCGGTCTATGAAATTCCTGATTCAGATCCCCCAGCTGATCTTCGGCGGGGCGGAAAAAGTGCTGGTCAGCTTTGCAAACGAGCTGGCGGCCCATGGACATGACGTCACCATCCTGGAGACCTACGAAAAAGGCTATCTGAAGCCGCAGTTTGACAGCCGCGTCCGCTTTGACGCCATTTGCAGCAAGGCCTATACGGAAAAGTATTACGCGTCCTTGAAGGACATTCGGTCCGAGAAGAATTGGGGCCGCAAGCTTCAAAAATGCGGAAAGCAGATATTCAGCAAGCTCGTGGGATACCGCCGGTTTGCCGAAAAGCTGGCTGCAAAACGCTATGAGAGCCAGACGTTTGATGTCGCCGTCAATTATCTGGAAATCGACAGCCCGGCGTTTCTGCTGGACCATATCCGGGCAGACAAGTACATACAGTGGTATCATACGGACATCGCGAATCTGGACAAGCCGGAGGACACGGACAATCTGATCCCGCAGTTTTCCAGAATGGATGCCATTATCTGCGTGGCGGAATCCGCCAGACAGAACTTTGCGGATCGGTATCCCCAGCTTGCCGAAAAGGTCCATGTGCTCTATAATTATTTTGACGCCAACGCCATACGGCAAGCTGCTGCGGTCCCCTTTTCCTTTGTGGGCGACGGCCCCATCCTGCTCTCCGTAGGCAGGATGACTGAGCAAAAAAAATATCTTCGGTTCCTCGACGTCCTTTCCAGGCTGAGAGACGACGGCTTTGCTTTCCAGTGGCATGTGCTTGGGGACGGGCTTCAGAGACAAGAGATCGAGGCGAAGATTCAGAGGCTTCATTTGGCAGATCGTGTCTTTCTGGACGGCTTGACAGACAACCCCTACAAATACATGAAGCACTGTGACCTGTTTGTCCTCCCCTCCGGTTGGGAAGGCTTCCCGACGGTCACGGTGGAAGCCAAGATCGTCGGCTGCCCCGTTCTGGCCACGGATGTCTCTGGTATCCGGGAGCAGCTGACCCACGGGGAAACCGGCTGGATCGTCGCCAACGACGAAGCCGCGCTCTACGAGGGTCTGAAGTATCTTTTGTCAAACCCGGAGATCCGCGAAAAGCTGCGGTCCTCTGAAGGAATGGAGCAGATCTGCGACAACCAGGAAAAATATCAAGCTTTTTTGAAGGTGTGTGTGGAATAATGGAAGAGAAACGAAAAGTGATTGCTTTTGTAATGGGTTCAATGATAGTCGGCGGTGTGGAAAAAGCACTAATTAATCTATTACGCAATTTTGATTATGATAATTTTGACGTTGATTTGTGGGTTAAGAAGGATAGCTTGGAGATAAAAAAACACGTGGACAGTCGTGTCCAAGTAAAGTGTTGGCCAACCCATAACACGAAAGACTTATTAATGTCACAACTCAGAAAAGGCCATATATTTCAATGCTTAAGGGATCTTTCATACCGCATCGTAATTCATTGTTCCAAGACTTGGGAAATCGAATCCCTGTTTTCAGCTAAATTATCACCCAAAATTATATCTGAATATGAATGCGTGGTAGCTTATCAATACGGTGTTCCCGAACTGGTTGCAACTGCTAATCGGATAGAGGGGAAAAAGCATATCCTTTTTGTACACGGAAACTACAATATGCCTAATATTCTTATGAAATTGATGGAAAAAGAATACTCTCAATATGATAGGATTTTTTGCGTTTCAGAGGCAGCAAATGATCAGTTTTCTCAAAAATGGCCAAAGCTGGCACAAAAAACGCAAGTCATGAAAAACCTGATCGATACAAAAGAGATTGTACAATTATCCACAGCTCATATTCCTCATTTCAAAAGGGGTAATACCATTTTATCTGTAGGACGCTTAGCAAAGGAAAAGGGGCAAACCATGGTTCCCCAAACTACCCGGATTCTTCTCGACGCTGGATATAATGTTTACTGGTATCTTGTCGGTGACGGACCGCTTCGGGAGGAAATTGGAGCAGAAATACAGAAATACAACGTCGCTGAACATGTCATCCTGTTGGGGACACAAACGAACCCCTATCCATATATTAAAAACTGCGATATCTATGTGCAGACCTCGCTCTCTGAGGGGTGGTGTCTGACTGTGCAGGAAGCAAAGATTTTGCACAAGCCAATTGTCACAACTCCGCTTCCGGTCATGCATGAGCAGATCGTCAGTGGCGAGAACGGCTTAATTGCAGAAGCTGTAACGCCAGAGGCTTTGGCGGAGAGCATCCAACAGTTGTTGGATCATCCGGAACTGCGGGAGAAATTCGTGGAAAATCTGAGCCACGAAGTCTGCGATAACTCCGGTGAACTTCAAAAACTATATGACTTTATTGAGGGTTGATATTGAACATGCAGCAACAATTTGAAACCGTCATCACTCCCAAGCGGGCGTGGTTTGATTTGAATTTAAAAGAACTTCTTCGTTATCGGGACCTGATCGTTCTGTTTGTGCGGCGGACCTTTGTTTCGCAGTATAAGCAGACAGTTTTAGGGCCTGCCTGGGCCATCATCCAGCCCTTGCTCACCACGGTGGTATTGACGGTGGTGTTCGGCAACATCGCGGGGCTGGCCCCGGCCGGTGTGCCCAGCTTCGCCTTCTATCTGTGCGGCTCCATTGCCTGGGGGTATTTCTCCGCCTGCCTGACCGCTACCTCCACCACCTTTACCTCAAACGCTGCCATTTTGGGTAAGGTCTATTTTCCGCGTCTTGTCATGCCCATTTCCACGGTCCTGTCGCAGCTGATCTCCTTTGCGGTCCAATTCCTTTTTTTCCTGCTGTTTCTGATCTACTATATCGCGACTGGCGCCAATGTTCATCCCAATGGGTGGATACTCCTGACCCCTGTACTTCTGCTCCATCTGGCGCTCCTGAGCCTGGGCGTGGGGATTATTATTTCTGCGCTGACGACCAAATACCGTGACCTGGCTATGGTGGTAAGCTTTGGCGTTCAGCTATGGATGTACGCTACTCCGGTCGCTTATGACCTCACGCTGATTCCGGATCAGTTTCTCGGGCTATATATGCTGAATCCAGTCACGCCGGTGATCACCATGTTCCGATATGCCTTCCTCGGCGTCGGAGAACCTCATCTGGTCGCTTACGGGATCAGTTGGATCGTCACCCTTGCAGTTTTGCTGCTTGGTGTGATGCTATTCAACCGGGTGGAAAAAACCTTTATGGATACGGTGTAAGGAGAACGCAATGCAGGAGAATATCATTCAATTTGAGCATGTTACAAAGGAATACCGTCTGGGCGCCATTGGCGGCGGCACCCTGCGAGGCGACCTGCAAAGCCTGATGGCCCGTATTCGTGGCAAAGAAGACCCTAATCTCCGCATCGGCCAGTCTGCGTATGCCAGAAACGAACGCTTTCTGGCACTAGACGATGTAAGCTTTTCCGTAAAAAAGGGAGAGAGAGTCGGAATCATCGGGCACAATGGTGCGGGAAAGTCTACGCTTCTCAAGCTGCTGTCCCGCGTAACTGGGCCGACAAAAGGGGGGATCTCCTACAACGGCCGGATCGCCAGCATGCTGGAGGTGGGCACTGGTTTCCATCCGGAGCTGACCGGGCGGGAAAACGTATATATGAACGGCGCCATTCTTGGCATGACAAAAGCGGAAATCAAGAATAAGTTTGATGATATCGTTCACTTTGCTGAGATGGAGCAATTCATTGACACGCCTGTAAAACGATATTCCAGCGGTATGTATGTTAAGCTTGCCTTTGCCGTAGCCGCCCATCTGGATGCCGATATTCTGGTGATGGACGAGGTACTTGCAGTAGGAGATATGAAGTTTCAGCAGAAGTGTCTGGGCAAGATGGATGACGTGTCCAAGAACGAGGGGCGAACGGTCCTTTATGTCAGCCATAACATGAACACCATCCGCCAGCTTTGTACCCGCTGTATCGTCTTGGACCACGGGAAGGTTATATTTGATGGAGACGTGGAGTCGGCCATCGGGGTTTATATGCAATGTCAGGGGAACATGGACCAGACGGAATTTGATCTTTCCAATATGTCCTCCAAACCGAATCCGTCTATGCTTCCGGCAAAAATGCTTAGGCTTCGTCTGCTTGAGAAAACATCTGCTGTTTACCATGCCGGTGAGCCGATGAAACTTGAGCTCTCCGTTCAGTCGAGGCAAGCCTTTACACATCTTCGCTTCCGTTTCGAGCTTCGTTTCGCAGATGACGTACCGGTTGGCACAGTTCCGGATATCGATCTCGGCGTGATGTCAGCTGGTGAGGAAAAAGACTTTCAGATGCAGTTCGATACGTCGTGGCTGACAAGAGGAAAATACATAGTCTACCTTGTTCTATTTGAAATGAACGAATTTGGAACATGCATGGATCACGACTTGGTCCTTCCTGCTTTTTCATTTGAAATTGAAGATGACAATACGATTGTTTGGAACTTAAGTGCATGGGGACATATACGTCTCCCAGATATTCAGTTGTTCTGAACAGAAGCGCGATGGAGATATGATATGTCCTGGCTCACCTCGATATTTCTCTGGGTCTATTGTATGCGCTATTCCACAGCGCTTTTTATTCTTCTGGCGGCAACGATCCTTTTTGAGGTTTTGAAGCGGACGCTCCGAGCGGAACGCGTGTTTCGCATGATTGTCGTTCTGGCGCTTCTGTCTTGGTCCTTGGCGGTCAGTTGGAATACCCTTATAGGCCGTGAATGTGTATTGGACAATTCAGCAAGCTCCCTTATCCCATTTCACTCTTACTATGTTGTCTTAACCGGCGGCGAAAGAGAGCTTCTCCGCTGTAACTTCATGAATGTGGTCCTCTTCTTTCCTGCTGGGCTTTTGGTTTGTGCACTTCTTCCCAAGCGTTGGCAGCGCAGCAAAAAGGTACTCTTTGTGGTTGGATTGTTTGCGCTGGTGAGCGCTGGGATCGAATTCTGCCAGTATCACTTTGCGCTGGGACAGGCTGAGGTTGACGATGTGATCCATAATGCGTTGGGTGCACTCGTCGGGGCGCTGATCAGCGCGATGCCCAGCCAATGGACGCGGGGAAAACCCGGAAACGATCCGCATCCGCACGGCATCGGCAAAACTTAACGATAACTTTACAGGAGGTACTCATGGTGCAAATCTACACCTTCAGGATCACCTATCGGGGCTGCGAGGAAAGGATCTGGCGCGTTGCCGAGGTGTCCTCCAACTACACATTGGCACAGCTGGGCTATACGATTCTCGTCACCTTCGACACGTTGGCCTATCATTTATTCAGCATCTCCAGCAAGGGCGCCTCTTACAAGCCGGACACGGACGAAGAGATCCTTGAGGATTTCCAGCACCTGTGTTGGGTGAAGCTCTCGGCGCTGCGGCTGCAGATCGGCGCTCAGCTTGAAATGACCTATGACTTTGGATGTGAGCAGATATTCGATATCGAGCTCACCGGCGTGCAGGAGATACCCAAAGGCCGCTGGCGTTCCTATCCCAGAATTGCAGCGGGCGAAGGCCGGGGAATTATCGACGATCTGCCGGCTGACGAGCTGCTGAAAACGATACGGGAAATAGAACGCACCGGGGTATCCCGCTTCCAATACATGACCGCATCCCAAGAGATGATCCCCTGGGATTACAGAGAATATGATCTGGAAATGGACAATGCGCTGCTGAAAGACGGCGTCAATCGGGTTCAAGATGCCTATGAGGAATGCGAATGACGAACGCGATGGAAAATCCAGCCCTCTAATCAAGGCCGTTGCTGCCTGGGATCAAACCCCTGTTTCACAGAACCTTGAGCTGGAATCCAGCTTCATCAACGGAAATGATTGCAGGCAGGACATAAAAAGCTCCAATCAACCCTTCAGGTTGATTGGAGCTTTTTGCTCAGGCAGAGGGCATCGGCATTGGGATGCCGAAAGGGATGGCGCAGGCGTGGCTTGACGCCATCCAGACCTGAATCTGCCGCGGACATCCGCTGGCACCGGAAATCACGGGACTTGGGGGCTTGCAATGCAAACGGCCGGGCCTGTTCGGCTGGTTCGATGCGGCTCAGATCAGCACCCCGCTGCAATGGTCGATCTCGTGCTGGATGATCTGGGCCGTCCAGCCGGTGAAGGTCTTTAGGCGGGTTTGAAACTGCTCATTCTGATACTTGACCTTGATGGAGCGATAGCGCCTGGCTTTCCGCGTCCCGGGCAGGGACAGGCAGCCCTCCTCCGCCTCGTAGGGCTCCGCGCACCTGACGATCTCCGGGTTGAACATCACCATGTACTTGCCCTCGTTGTCAAAGGCGATGATGCGCTTGGAAACGCCGATCATGTTGGCCGCCATGCCCACGCAGCCGTCCCTATGGGCGGTCAGTGTGTCCAGCAGATCCCGGGCCGCCTGCAGATCCTGTTCCGTGGCAGGCGCGGACTTCTGCGCCAGAAAAATCGGGTCTTTCATAATGGGTTGAATCATCTTCGGTACCTCCTTGGTGCCCGGCTTATTGGGGCGGCATGCAGAATTCCCTGTATTCCTTCTGATCCTCAAACGCCATGGCAGGTCCTTCTGCCCTTTCGCGCTCTTGTATAGAGCAGATCGCAGGGCCGCCAGCGCGATGCCGGTGGCGCTCATGCGGTCGTTGGCATGATTGGGCGCCTCTGCGCCGAAGGCTATGTATCGTTCCGGCACGGCGGCCTTCCCCATCGCGCCGCTTTCGACCTGGTGAACTTCCGGGGCGGACGGCAGGACAACGGGCGAGGCCGCGATTTCGCGAGGGCATTGCACCCCATCCCCCAAAATGCGAGGGGCCTCCTCCCGAATGCGTGTTTCTGCGCTGTTATTATAATTCCTGATGACATCCCGGTCAATCGGTCGCCTTGTTTTGACCCATAAAAACAGCGCCGAATGACGCTCCTTCGCATCCGAAAAGGTTTGCAAGCCCTTCCCAGGGCGCGATCCGCGACGGTGGGATGGATGTGCCCCTTGCCCCCGCCCGGGCGGGCATCTTTAGACGTTCTTAATGCGCGCGGCAAGATTCTTTCACTTTCTTTAGCTGTTTGGCCGTATCATTAAGAGCCAATACAGAGGCGCAAAGGGGTACGCGAATGGACCTGATGCTTCACAGAAACAGGAAGCTGACATCGTTTCAGATCATCATATTGGGATTTTCCGCAGTGATCCTACTGGGGACGCTGCTGCTGATGCTGCCCATCGCGCGGCGGGCAGGCGTGCCGGCGAGCTTTGGCGACGCGCTGTTCACCGCGACGTCCGCGGTGTGCGTCACGGGCCTTGTGGTGCACGACACCGCGACCTACTGGTCGCCCTTTGGGCAGGCGGTGATCCTGCTGCTGATCCAGATCGGCGGCATGGGCGTGATCACGGTGGCGGCGTCCTTTGCCATCATCTCGGGCCGCAAGATCTCGCTGATGCAGCGCAGCACCATGCAGGAGGCCATCTCCGCCTCCAAGGTAGGCGGCATCGTGCGGCTGACGGGGTTCATCATCCGCACCACGCTGTGCGCCGAGCTGCTGGGCGCGGCGGTGATGGCGCCGGTGTTCGTGCGGGATTTCGGGGCGCGCGGGCTGTGGATGGCGCTGTTCCACGCGGTGTCGGCGTTCTGCAACGCGGGCTTTGACCTGATGGGCACGCGCAGGGCCTATTCCTCGCTGACCAGCTACGCGCAGGAGCCCGTGATCAATCTCACGATCATGCTGCTCATCCTGATGGGCGGCATCGGCTTTATGACCTGGGACGACGTGCGCACCAACGGGCTGCACCTGCGCCGCTACCGGATGCAGAGCAAGGTGATCCTGTGCATGACGGCGCTGCTGCTCATCCTTCCGGCGGCGTATTTTTTCTTTCTGGAGTTTGACGCCGTGCCGGTGAAGAACCGCGTGCTGATCTCGCTGTTTCAGGCGGTGACGCCGCGCACGGCGGGCTTCAACACGGTGAACCTGTCAGGGCTGAGCGAGGCGGGGCAGTACCTGGTCATCGTGCTGATGCTCATCGGCGGCAGCCCGGGCTCCACGGCGGGCGGCATGAAGACCACCACCGCCGCGGTGCTGCTGGGCACGGCGGTATCCACCTTCGGCCGGCAGAAGTACACGCACTTTTTCGGCCGCAGGGTGGACGAGGACGTGGTCCGGAACGCGGCCACCGTGCTGCTGATGTACCTGGTGCTGGTGTTTGTCGGCGGGCTGGTCATCAGCCTGATCGAGGGGCTGCCCATGCTGACCTGCCTGTTTGAGACGGCGTCGGCAGTGGGCACGGTGGGCCTGTCCATGGGCATCACGCCGGGGCTGGGGCGGCTGTCCAAGCTGATCCTGACGATGCTGATGTTCATGGGCCGGGTCGGCGGGCTGACGCTGGTGTTCGCGGCGCGCATCGGCGTGCAGCAGCACAACCTATCCAAGCTGCCAAAGGAGAAGATCACGGTAGGATGAGGAGAAGCAACATGAAAACCATACTTTTGATCGGGCTGGGGCGCTTCGGGCGGCACATCGCGATGCACCTGAACCACCTGGGGCATCAGGTGATGGCGGTGGACAGCGCGGAGGACCGCGTCGAGGCGGTGCTGCCCTTTGTCACCAACGCGCAGATCGGCGACTGCACCAACGCGGCGTTCATGGAGTCGCTGGGCGTGCGCAACTACGACGTGTGCATCGTCACGGTGGCCACGGACTTCCAGTGCTCGCTGGAGACGACGGCGCTGCTCAAGGAGCTGGGCGCCCGGCTTGTGGTGTCGCGCGCAAAGAGCGACGTGCAGGAGCGCTTTCTGCTCAAAAACGGCGCGGACGAGGTGGTCTACCCCGAAAAGCAGCTGGCGCGCTGGACCGCCATCCGGTACAGCTCGGACCACATCCTGGGCTATGTGGAGCTGGACGAGGAGCACGGCATGTTCGAGCTGGCGGTGCCCAAGGCGTGGGCAGGCCGCACCATCGGGCAGATCGATATCCGCAAAAAGTATAACATCAACATCATGGGCGTAAAGAAGGACGGCAAGCTGGCGCTGTCCCTGTCGCCGGACGTGGTGCTCCACGAGGGCGAGGTCATGCTGGTGCTGGGGCGCAACAAGGATCTGCAGCGGTGCTTCCACACCTGACGGCGGCAGGCGAAACAGGGCAGGAGGGGTGATCATGCGGGACCTGATCTGGATCGCGGCGCTGGCGGCGGTGCTGGCGGGCGTCTGGTTTTTTATGGCGCGGCTGGACAGGCTGCTCAAGGGCAGCGCGCCGCAGGAGCCGGAGGCGGCGGGCCTGCGGCTGGGCGTGGAGCGCGGGCTGGACGCGGACGCGCTGTGCGGGCTGCTGGGGGAGGTCCGTCTGTACATTGGGTCGGAGCAGGAGCTGCGCCGGGCGCTGGATGCGGGGCGGCTGGACGCCATCTTCCTGCGCTCGGGGCAGGCGCGCGGCGCGGTGCTGCTGTGGCGGGCCGGGAGATAGCGTGCGGCGGCGCGATGTGGTATAATAGGCACTTGAGCGCGGGGAGGTGCGGACATGGGCAGTGAGGGCCGGGGCAAGCTCAAGATATTCTTTGGCTACGCGGCGGGCGTGGGCAAGACCTATGCGATGCTGGAGGCGGCGCAGCAGGCCCGGGCGCGCGGGACGGACGTGGCGGTGGGCGTCATCGGGCCGCACGCGCGGCCGCAGACCGCGGCGCTGCTGCGCGGACTGGAGCAGCTGCCCGCGCGGCAGGTGCTGCACGGCGGCCGCCTGCTGTGCGAATTCGACCTGGACGCGGCGCTGCGCCGCAGGCCGCAGCTGATCCTGGTGGACGAGCTGGCGCACGCCAACGCGGAGGGCAGCCGGCACGCCAAGCGCTATCAGGACGTGCAGGAGCTGCTGCGGGCGGGCATCGACGTCTACACCACGGTCAACGTGCAGCACATCGAGAGCCTCAACGACACGGTGGCCTCCATCACGGGCGTGCAGGTGGGCGAGCGCATCCCCGATTCGGCGTTTGACCAGGCCGATCAGGTGGAGCTGGTGGACATCGAGCCCGAGGAGCTGCTCGAGCGGCTGCGGGGCGGCGCGCCGGGCGGGGACGCGCGGGCCGCGGACGGGTACACCGTCGAAAAGCTGACCGCGCTGCGCGAACTGGCGCTGCGGCGCTGCGCCGACCGCGTCAATCTGCTGACCGAGCGCGCGCGCATGCAGAGCCGCAGCGACTACCACACCGACGAGCACATCCTGGTGTGCCTGTCCTCCTCCCCCTCCAACGCCAAGATCATCCGCACGGCGGCGCGCATGGCCACGGCCTTCCGCGGGGCGTTCACGGCGCTGTTCGTGGAGACGCCGGGCGGCGAGGCGATGAGCGAGGAGGACAAAAACCGGCTGCGCGAGAACGTGCGGCTGGCCCAGCAGCTGGGCGCGACCGTGGAGACGAGCTACGGCGAGGACGTGCCCTTCCAGATCGCGGAATTTGCGCGGCTGTCGGGGGTGTCCAAGATCGTGATCGGGCGCAGCACGGCCACGCGCCGCGGGCTGCTGGGCAAGCCCACGCTGACCGAGCGGCTCATCGCGCAGGCGCCCAATCTGGACATCCACGTCATCCCCGACGCCAGCGCGGGCAGCTACCGCGTGCCGGGGCGCAGGCGCGGCGAGGTGCTGGCGATCACGGCGCGGGACGTGGGCAAGAGCCTGCTGGTGCTGCTGGCCGCGACGCTGGTGGGCGGCGCGTTTGACGCGCTGGGCTTTACCGAGGCCAACATCGTGGCGGTGTACATCTTCGGCGTGCTGGTGATCTCTGTCATCACCAGCAGCAAACTGTGCGGGCTGCTCTCCTCGCTGGTGAACGTGCTTGTGTTCAACTTCTTTTTCACCAGCCCGCGCTACACCTTCAATTTCTATGACCCGAGGTACCTGGTGACGTTCGTCATCATGTTCATGATGGCGCTGCTGACGGGCTCTCTGGCCACGCGGCTCAAGGAGAGCGCCCGGCAGTCGGCCAGAGCGGCCTACCGCACCCGGATCCTGTTTGAGACCAACCAGCTGCTGCAAAAGGCGGGCGACGAGCCCGCGGTGATCGACGCGGCGGCAGAGCAGCTGATGAAGCTGCTGCGGCGCGACCTGGTGGTCTACCCCTCCGGCGGCGCCTCGCTCGAGCAGCCGCGCCTCTACCGCGCCGCGGAGAGCGGCGGGCAGGACCTGACCGCAGAGGGCGAGCGCGCCGTGGCCGAGTGGGTGCTGCGCAACAACAAGCACGCGGGCGCCACCACGGACACCTTCTCCGGCGCGAAGTGCCTGTATCTTGCCATCCGCGTCAACCGGCAGGTGTACGGCGTGGTGGGCATCTGCATGAACGGCGGTCACCTGGATCCCTTTGAAAACAGCGTGCTGCTGTCGATCCTGGGTGAGTGCGCGCTGGCGATGGAGAACCTGCGCAACGCGCGCGAGAAGGAGGAGGCGGCGCTGCTGGCCAAAAACGAGCAGCTGCGCGCCAACCTGCTGCGCGCCATCTCGCACGACCTGCGCACGCCGCTGACCTCCATCTCGGGCAGCGCGAGCAACCTGATGGTCAACTACGCCAAGATGGACGACGAGACGCGCGAGCAGACCTTCACGGACATCTACGACGACTCCATGTGGCTGATCAACCTGGTGGAGAACCTGCTGGCCGTCACGCGCATCGAGGGCGGGCAGGTGAGCCTCAACCGCTCGGTGGAGCTGATGGACGAGGTGGTGGCCGAGGCGCTGCGGCACATCAACCGCCGGAAGTGCGAGCACACCATCCGCGTGCGCAGCGCGCAGGAGCTGATCCTGGCGCAGATCGACGTCAAGCTCATCGTGCAGCTGCTCATCAACCTGGTGGACAACGCCATCAAATACACGCCCGCGGGCTCTGTGATCGAGATCTGCATGCAGAAAAGGGACAAATGGGTGGAGGTCTCGGTGGCCGACAACGGCCCGGGCATCCCGGACGAGCAGAAAAAGCGGGTGTTCGACATGTTTTACAGCGGGGCCAACCAGGTGGCGGACAGCCGCAGGAGCCTGGGGCTGGGGCTGTCGCTGTGCAGGACCATCGTCACGGCGCACGGCGGGACCATCGCGGTGACGGACAACGTGCCGCAGGGCGCGGTGTTTACCTTTACGGTGCCCGCAGGGGAGGTAGAGCTGCATGAATAAAACGCTGATCCTGGTGGTGGAGGACGACCCTCCGGTGCGCAACCTCATCACCACCACGCTCAAGGCGAACGACTACCGCTATCTGGTGGCGGCAAACGGCGAGTCGGCCATACTGGAGGCCTCGTCGCACAACCCCAGCATCGTGCTGCTGGACCTGGGCCTGCCCGACATGGACGGCGTGCAGGTGATCCGCAATATCCGCTCCTGGTCCAACCTGCCCATCATCGTCATCAGCGCGCGCAGCGAGGACGCGGACAAGATCGAGGCGCTGGACGCCGGCGCGGACGACTACCTGACCAAGCCCTTCTCGGTGGAGGAGCTGCTGGCCCGGCTGCGCGTGACGCAGCGCAGGCTGTCCTACATGTCCGCCGAGAGCCTGACGGCGGGCTCGGTGTTCGTCAACGGCAAGCTCCGCGTGGATTACGCCGGGGGCTGCGCCTACCTGGACGGGCAGGAGCTGCATCTGACGCCCATTGAGTACAAGCTGCTGTGCCTGCTGTCGCAGAACGTGGGCAAGGTGCTGACGCACACCTTCATCACGCAGAACATCTGGGGCCGCAGCTGGGAAAACGACGTGGCCTCGCTGCGCGTGTTCATGGCGACGCTGCGCAAAAAGCTGGAGCCCACGCCCGATTCGCCGCAGTACATCCAGACGCACATCGGCGTAGGGTACCGCATGCTGAAGGTGGAATGACCCCCTCCACGCCCTCCTGCCCGCTTGCTGACGATCCATGGCGACCCCTTTGGGGCTGCGTCAAGCTACCGAACAACCACGCAGAAAAACCCAAGGCTTCCCCTTGAGGGGAAGCTGTCGCCCGCAGGCGACTGATGAGGTGTTAGTCCAGCACCACCCCCTCCCCAGACGCACTAAAACACACCCCGCGTATTTCCACCAATCCTTTTGGGGCAAACTGTGTGGCCCCTTCGTGGTTGCTTCGGACTGCCGAAAAACTACGCAGAAAACAACGGCGTGCAGCCCTCGGCTTCCCCTTGAAGGTTCACCCGGAGGGGCGAAGCCCTGGAGGTCGATCGTTTTGGAAGAAACAGTCCTGTGGACTGTTTCTGGAAAATAAGCCGACCGGAACACCGGAACAGGCCGAAGGACTGTTTCGGTGCGCCTACGGAGGGGCGAAGCCCTGAAGGTCAAGCGTTTTGGAGAAAACAGTCCGGTGGACTGTTTTCGGAAAATTAGCCGACCGGAACACCGGGCTTTCCCGAAGGGGAAGCACAGTGCGCTTATGGAGGGGCGAAGCCCTGAAGCATGAGCGTTTCGGAAGAAACAGTCCGGTGGACTGTTTCTGGAGAATAAGCCATGCGGAACACCGGAACAGCCGGAACGGCTGGTTCGGTGCGCAATAAGCTGGCGCCCGCAGGCGACTGATGAGGTGTCCGTCAAGCTCCAGCCCACGCCCCAGACGCACTGAAACACACCCCTCGCATCCCACCAAACCTTTTCGGACAAACTATATCGCCCCCTATCCGCCTGCCCGCACAGGCTCGCTCTTTCCGTCCGGCCCTTTTCTCCCTTCCGGCAGCGGAGCCCGCATCTTTCTTCCCTTTACAGGCGGCGCGGGGTATGCTACAATGCAAAAAACAGGCGTTCCTGTCATCCCGCCCCCGCCGTTTGCGGGGCCACGCCGTTGCGGCGCGGACTGCCGCCGAAACGCTTTTCCCGTTTGTACTGCAAAGGAGGATCATCATGTGCGGACGCTTTTTCATCGCGGAGGAGGACTCGGACGAGGAGCTGCGGTCCCTCATCGGGATGCTCAACCGGCGCAAGCCCGCCGACGCCCCGGTCAAGACCTGCGGCGAGATCTTCCCCACCGACACCGTGCCCGTGGTGGCCAACAGCCGCAGCATGGAGCGCGCGGTGTTCCCGATGCGCTGGGGCTATGGGCGGCGGGACAGCCATGTGCTCATCAACGCGCGGAGCGAGACGGCCGCGGAAAAGCCGCTGTTCCGCGACGGCATGCTGCAGCGCCGCTGCCTGATCCCCGCGAGCAGCTACTTTGAATGGGAGCGCCGCGGCAAGGCAAGGACCAAGTACGCGATCCGCGCGGCGGGGTGCGGCATGATCTATATGGCGGGCATCTACCGCATCCGGGAGGGGCAGCCGGAGTTCCTGATCCTGACCCGCGAGCCCGCCCCCGCCATCGCCTTCATCCACGACCGCATGCCGGTGCTGCTGCCCAAGCCCGCGCAGGATCAGTGGCTCGACCTGCGCTGCGACCCCGCCGATGTGCTCCACTCCGCCCAGCTTGACGTCGAATACCAGCCCGCATAAACGAAAGAACGACCGCTGCGTCCCAACCGCAGCGGCCGTTCTTTTTTCACAGGATGCGCGCAGCGCGTCCCCAATCATCCGCCCGCCGAAAACTCGTGGCCTCCGGGCAGCAGGCGGCCCGTGAGGATCCTCGTCGTGAGGAGGCAGCCGATCACGGCGACCCCCAGCCCTATGCAAAGTCCGCTTTGCACCCACCCCAGCGCGGGCGCGCACTCGATCAAAACCAGCACGCACCGCAGGCCGCGCAGAACCAGCCAGATGCAGGCCAGCACATCCAGCGCCAGCAGCACTGCCCACTCCGCAGCCCCGACCGCCCCGCTGCGGATCCGTTCACATTCCCTTCTGTACCGCGCGAGCAGATACGCGATCGCACCCAGCAGACACAGCAGGCAGAGCACGGGATGCGGGGCCATGGAGGAGATCACCATCACAGATACGACCACGGCGCACAGCGCGCAGGACGCCGCCGCCCTGCCCAGCGCATAGCCCCATCTTGCGAACCACGTGCCGGGCTTGTGTTGCGCCCGTGGGGTTCCCCGCTCGCTCCTCCAGGCCAGAAACCGGCCCGCGGCGTCCAGCGTCAGGGAAATGCAGATCGTCAGCATGAACAAGCCGTGGACAACGGGCGAGATCAGGCTCCGGCTCCAGATGGTCCCCGTCCGGATGAGCGCCATCGCCGCGGCGAACTCCGCCCGGCCCAAATACCCCTCGAACAGCGCCAGAGGAATCGCCTCCAGCGCATAGAGGACCGGCAGCAGCGGCCAGAGCCCGCGCCCGTAGGGCTTCTTTTTCAGGCACAGGACCTCAAAGGCCAGCACCGCAGCGCAGAGGATCAGCGCCGTGATCAGCCGGAGAACCGCCGTCGAGTGGTCCTCCCACCCCGAGGGGACCGCCTGCACGGACGGGGGCGCGCCCGCCGCAACGTCCCATGCCCGCAGCAGAAGGATCAGCAATCCGGCATTGAACATCTTCACCAGGCAGACCAGCGTGGATTGCAGCGGCCTGTTCGCCCGGATGTGCTGGCATATCTCAAGCAGCGCGCGCTTCATCAAAGCCCTCCTTATCCGTCCGCTCCCGCCGGGAATCTCGGGATTTACGTCTCATGCGCACAGCGCGTCCTTAAAGATACTGCCGGAAGTTCTCGATCCGCAGGAAGGTCTGGTAATTGGCGTCGTGGAAGTTCGCCGACGGGCCAAAGGCGGTGCGCACCAGCAGCAGGATGTCGTCGCCGTCAAAGATCCAGTCGGGGTACTGGAAGCCGATGCGGCTGGGGTCGGAATGGCGGTAGTCGAGGATGCGCTTGACGACCCGCCAGGTGTAGAAGTCCTCGGACACCGCCATGGAGAGCACGGTGCGCCCGGGCGTCTGGGCGGACTGCTCGGTGCCGATCATGATGTACTTGCCCGTGACCGGGTCGCGATAGAGCTGGAACTTGGAATTGGAGCCCAGCGGGCAGTCCACGATGCGGTCCAGCACGAGCGGCGCCTCCGGGTCGTCGTTGTCGCCGCGCAGCACCACGGCCTTGCCGGTGTTGGGCACGCAGTTGGCGATGTCGATGCGCAGATAGTTGCGGATCACGCCGTCGGGCGCGACCACCGCGTTGCCCTCGATGCAGCCGGGGCAGGGCCCCGCGGGCGCGCCCGGCCAGCTGGGGTCGAACTGCGTAAAGGGCGTGTAGGCCCAGTTGCCCGCGTTAAGCAGGTCGGCGTCCGCGTCGATGGACAGCAAACCGTTGGCGTGCCGCTGGTGCCGCCAGCAGCCGTAGTCGATGGCGGTGTACAGGCGGCCGTTGTGCTCGATGACGGGCATCGGGCCCTTGTGGGGGCCCATCTCAGCGGGGCCGCAGCCCGAGATGATGTGCGTGGGCGCCGTCCACGTCTCGCCCTCGTCGTCCGACCGGCCGATGAGCATGTCGCCGTAATCCTGGCTGCCGGAAAAGAGGTACAGCGCGCCGCGGTGCACGAACAGCTTGGGCCAGAAGCTGGGGAAGACGTCCGTCACGTAGCGCCAGCTCACGCCGTTGTCCGTGGACTTGAACAGCAGCGTCAGCTTGGAATTGCCGTATTCCGCGCTGAACACGTCCATGGCGGTCATCAGCGCGCCGGAGGGCAGGCGCACAAGGGTGGGCGAGCACAGGCTGTGGCCGGAGAAGCGGTAGGTCTTGTCCTCGGGGTGCAGGTAGTTGACCACCGTGCCGGGTACAAAGGTGGTGTGTGCCAGGCGCAGGCCGCTCTCCCCGGTGCCGTCGCAGCGCACCACCTTGAACTCGTAGTCGCAGTGCGCGGCAAGCCCCTCCACGCGGGCGGTGTCGCCGGTCAGCGGCAGCTCCTGCCACGCGTCCTGCGTCAGGTACACGCGCCAGATCAGCTTGTGCGCGCCGCCCGGCTGGCCGTTGTCGAACCACTGGATGTCAAAGCCCGTCTCAAAGGGCGCCACGCGGCAGATGAAGGGCTTGCGCCGCACGTCCAGGTCGGTCAGCCGCGTAAAGGGCCGGTAGTTCCAGCAGGTATTTCCTCGCATCGTGATTACCTCCTCCGCATCTTTGCGCACAGCACGCCCTCCCGGCAGGCGCATCGGGCCGTCAGCCGCCCACCGGACAGGCAGCCAGCGTTTTCTTGGCCGTCGCGGTGAATTTTTCCATATCCGTTTTGGAACAGACCGACGGAAACGCGCGGTGCGGCAAAGAAAGTTTCCGCATTTGAAGCATATTCATTTGCCCCTGCTCCGGCAGGCGCGGGTTCCATCGCCATTTTTATCATAAGCTCCGGAAAAACGGCTGTCAATACGCTGTTTTGAGCCAAGCGCCGCAGGCGCCGATATTGACACTCAAAATCGCAGGTGATACCATAAACACAGGCTCGCAGGATCCGTTTTGCCGGTCCTGCAGGAAAACGCGATACCATTTTGTGCAAAAGAGGTGCGCCATGAAGAAGATCGTATACATCCCGCTGGATGAGCGGCCCTGCAACGCCACATTCGTGCCCAAGCTGTTTGACGGCGATCCGCTGCGCATCGTGACGCCGCCCGCCCTGGGCAGCAAAAAGACCCCCGCCAGCTGGGAGGCGGTGCGCGGCTTTCTGCTGCGCGAGTGCGCCGACGCCGACGGGCTGGTGCTGTCCATGGACATGCTGCTCTACGGCGGCCTGCTCCCCTCCCGCCTGCACCGGCTGGACGCCTCCGAGGCAGAGCAGCGCCTGTCGCTGGTCGCGCAGCTCAAGGCGCGCAATGAAAAGCTGCTGATCTACGCCTTCCAGTGCATCATGCGCTGCCCGCGCTACTCCAGCAGCGACGAGGAGCCCGACTATTACGGCGAATGCGGCGCGGAGATCCATCAGATCGGCAGCCTGCGCCACCGCGTCAGCCTCGGCCTGTGCGGCGGTGCGGAGCTGGACGCGCTGAACGCCAAAGTCCCCGCAGAATATCTGCGCGACTACACTGACCGCCGGGCGTTCAACCTGCAATTCAACCTGCGCACGCTGGAGCTGCTCAAGGACGGCACGCTGGACTTTCTGGTGATCCCGCAGGACGATTCCGCGCCCTACGGCTTTACGGCGATGGATCAGCACGCGGTGCGCCGCAGGATGGCCGAGCTGCAGCTGGGCGCGCGCGTGCTGGTCTACCCCGGCGCGGACGAGGTGGGGCTTACGCTGACCACGCGCATGGCGCTGCACTTTGCCGCAAAGCGCCCGCGGGTCTACGTCAAGTACGCCTCCGGCAGCGCCCCGGCCGTGATCCCGCTCTACGAGGACCGCCCGCTGGGCGAGACCGTCAAATACCAGCTGACCGCCGCGGGCTGCCGCGTCGCCACCAGCCTGAGCGAGGCCGACCTGGTGCTCGCGGTCAGCTGCCCCGGCTCGGACATGCGCGAGGCCGACGAGCAGCCCGCGACCCATCCCGGCTACGCCGTGGAGCGCACACTGCCGGAATTCGTGCTATTCCTGCTCGATTGCCTGGATGAGGGCAAGCCCGTCACCCTCTGCGACAACGCCTACGCCAACGGCGGCGACCTGGAGCTGCTGGCCTTGCTGGATCAGTGCGGCCTGCTGCCCCGCCTGCAGGGCTACGCGGGCTGGAACACCTCCTCCAACACCATGGGCACCGCGATCGCCGAGGGCGTCCACGCCCTGCTGGCGGGCATGACCCCGCAGCACAGAAGCTTCCTCGCGCTGCGCTATGTGGAGGACATGGGCTATTGCAGCCAGGTGCGCGGCAAGGTGAGCCGCGAGCAGCTGCCCCCGCTGGGCCTGACCTATCAGGACGTGCGCGATGCGCGCGGCGCGGTCAGCGCGCTCGTCCGGCAGGAGCTGGAGGCCTTCGTGCGGGAGCGCATGCCCAGCATCGCCTCGCATGTGGACGTCGCCGACGCCTGGATGCCCTGGCGGCGCATGTTCGAGGTCGGCCTGCAGGTGACCTGGAGGCCCTGACCGCCGGATCCACACCACACCATACGGAGGTCCACCGCACATGTCCAACGCGCGAAACGCCGTCTACCACCTTCCCGGCCTGTTTGAGTTTTACGAGCTGTACCGCCTGTTTCTGCCGCTGTACCGCGCGCACCGGGACTGGTTTTACGACTGGTGCAGCATCGGCTCCATCTACGGCGCGCCGGCCGGCTGTCTCTGGGGCGGCGGGCGCATCGGTTCGGGCGACCGCGACCCCCGGGAGGTGCTGTCCCTGCTGCGGGAATACGGCATCTCGGCCCGGCTCACCTTCAGCAACTCCCTGCTGCGCGAGGAGCACCTTTCCGACCCCCGATGCAACCGCCTCTGCGCGCTGTTCGAGCAGAGCCCGGGCCCCCAAAACGGCGTCATCGTCCACTCGGACCTGCTGCTGCACCACTTAAAGGCGCGCTACCCGGGGCTGTACCTCGTCTCCTCCACCACAAAGGTGCTGACGGATCCCGTGGACCTCACCGCCGAGCTGAACCGCGAAGAGTTCCGCTGCGTCGTTCCGGATTTCCGCCTGAACAAGGCCTTTGACGTGCTGAACGCGCTGACCCCGGCGCAGAAGGACAAGGTCGAGTTCCTCTGCAACGAATGCTGCTGGCTGGGCTGCCGGGACCGGAAGGCCTGCTACGAGAACGTCAGCCGCAAGACCCTCGGCGAGGCCTGCCCCGACCACGTCTGCCGCGCCCCCGGCGGCGACCAGGGCTACCGCTTCTCCCGGGCGATGGACAGCCCGGCCTTCATCGGCGCCGACGCCATCCGCACCCTCTACCTGCCCATGGGCTTTTCCAACTTCAAGATCGAGGGCCGCGGCCTGGGCAGCGCGCTGATCCTGGAATTCCTGCTCCACTACCTGACCCGGCCCGAGCACCACATCCGCGTGCGCGAGGCCGTCTACCTGGACGCCATGCTGGACCTGTTCTGACCGCCGCACATGCCCCACCCCGCCCTCAAACGCCATCACACCGGGAGATGCACCCGATCTGCCGCATCTCCCGGTGTGTTATTTTATCCGATTATTCCTGCATTCGGCATGTGTTGTATTTGATCTGTGCGGCGTTGTATTTGAAGCGTATGGGCATTTTGCGGCGGATGAGGTATAATCAGGGATGACACAAAACGCTCATCAGGAGGTGCCCAATGAACGTTGCGATCTGCGAGGACGAGGCGGTCTATGCAAGCGGCATGCAGGAAGCGGTGCAGACCTGGGCCCGGGCGCGCGAGGATGCGGGCGTCCAGGCCCTTGTCTATGCTTCCGCAGAGGATCTGTGGGAGGACTGGGAGCGCGGCAGGGTGTTCGACGCGCTGTTTCTGGACATCGAGTTTCAGGACATGTCGGGCTTTGAGCTGGCGCAGCGCATCCGCAGCGCGGATCCCTACATCCCGATCATATTTGTCACAAACAGCAGCCAATACCTGGCGCAGGGCTATGAGGTGTCCGCGTACCGCTACCTTCGCAAGCCCATTTGCCAGCAGGAGATCAGCGCCTGCCTCGATCATTGCCGGCAGTATATGCAGACCATGGCGTGCGACGGCTTTGCCATCTCCCGCAAGGGCCTCACCATCCGCCTGCCCTACCGCGACGTGCTCTACATCATGTCGGGCATTCATTCCGTGCACATCTACACCCGCTTTGGCCGGAATTACCAGGTCCCGCTGAAGGGCACCTTTGCGCACTACGCGTCCACCTTTCCCCAGGCCTGCTTTCTGCGCTGCCATCGGGGGTATATCGTCAACCTCATGCACGCCTGCCAGTATACGCAGAAGGCCATCCAGCTCGATACGGGCGTCGAGATCCCCATCGGGCGGAATTTTCTGGACGAATCCCTGGCGCGGCTCCAGCAATACTTTTACAGAGAGGCGCATGTATGAAAGAGAATTGGCTGTGGCTCCTGTTTGAGATCGCCGTCAACTTCTATCAGGGCTTTCTCGTCACCTGGTTCATCGACCGCGTTCTGAGCAAAAAGCGCAGCGCGGCATGGGCGTCGGCGCTCTGCTGCACCGCATTCGCGCTTTTCTGTTCCACCTATCTGTTTTTTGACATGCCCGCCGTGGATACCTGGCTCTTTCTGATCCCCCTGCTGTACGCGCTGCTGTGCTTCCGGGATCCCTTCGGCACAAAGCTGCTGTGGTGGGCCCTGCTCACGGCGGTGTTCAACGGGGTCACGATGCTGTGGGGCTCCCTCTGCTCCCGGGCGCTGGGCTCCTGGTCGGACTGCATGCAGCACGGCGCCCCGAGCCGGCTGATCTTCGTGCTGTCCGCCAACGTGCTGCTCACCGTTTCCCTCTACATTCTAACGCGCCTGCGCCGCACGACCCGCATCAGCGTCTGGTCCCTGATCGTGTTTGCACTCATCAATCTGCTGGCCGAGGGCGTGCTGGACGTACTGTTCTCCCTTCGCGCCCGCTCGCTCCTCGACGACGGTACGCTGCTGCTCGCAAGCTCGATGGCGCTGGGCATCTCGCTGCTGTCCATCGGCCTGTTTTCCATCATGTCCCGGTACGCGGCGCGGGAATATGAGGCCAAGCGGACGGCGGACCTGCTCAGCATGGAGCGGCAGCGCGCAGAGGAGCTCAATGCCATCTCCGCCTCGCTGCACAGCCTGCGCCACGACCTGAAGAACCACCTGGGCATCGTGCAGAACCTCATCGAGTCCGGCCATCGGGCGGAGGGTGTGCAGTACCTGGAGGCGCTCGACGCGCAAATCCTCCCGGTGTTCTCCTCCGGGTGCGTCGCGCTGGATTCCGCGCTCACGCTCAAGGAACTGCGGATGCGCCGGGAGCAGATCGCATTCCACTGCGAGCTCTGCCCGCTGGACGGCCTTCCCGTCAGCGACTACGAGCTGTGCGCCATCGTCACCAACCTGCTCGACAACGCCATCGAAGCGATCCTGCGCCACGCATCGCCGCCCGAAGCGCCGCGCATCGATCTGCTCATCCGCCGCGTGCGGAACATGCTCTACATCGAGTGCCGGAATCCCGCCGATCCCCGCACCCTGCGCGGGCAGGACGGCGCTTACCGCACCTCCAAGTCCGGCGGCGGCCACGGGCTCGGCATCCGAAGCATACAAGCCATCGTCTCCCGGGCGGAGGGCTTTGCTTCCTTCACCTGCGAAGAGCAGACCTTCGTGGCCCTCATCTCCCTTCCCTGCGGCAACGGCTGATCCGGGCGGGGGACGGCGCACCGCGCCGTCCCCCGCCTTTTTCGTCCTGCAAGGACTATTCGTCCGTCACCAGCACCGCACAGCCGTCGGCAAGCTCCCCGCTCGTGCCGACGATCACGGCCGTGGCGAGCGGCAGGTCCGTGACCACCATCACGTTTTCCCCGTCCCAGTCCAGCAGCACAGCGGTCCTTTGCCTCGCGACGGTCTCCGTGCCAAAGAAGCCGTCGCGCTGCTCGAGCACATAAAAGGTCACCTGGCGGCCCTGCTCCCCGCACACCGCGCTGCGCGGCAGCAGCACGCCCTCCGCGGTCAGCAGCTCCAGCTCCATCGTGGCGCTTGCGCCGTACAGCGCGCTGTCAAAGGGCGCGGTCACCTGCAGGCAGCTCTGCCCGCCGCGCGCGATCAGCTCCGGCTCGCGCGCCTGCACCAGCGCGTTGCCTATGCGGACGCGGCACGCGCCGATCCCCGCCCGATTCGCGAAAAACGCCGCCTGCTCCTGCGTGACGGGAAACTGCGCCGCAAGCTCCTCGCCGCCCGCGACCACCGCGCAGCAGACGCCCGTGCGCAGCGCGTCGCCCGCCTCCAGCCGGACTTCCGCCACAACGCCGTCCCGCGGGGCGCGCACCACCGAAAGCCCGTCGCGCACCGCCTGCAGCGCAAGATAGTTCTCCTCGCACCTGCGCAGCGCGTCGCTCCGGCTGCGCAGGGCGCTCAGCTGCGCCTGCTTCTCCCGGGTGTCCGTCAGCGCGGATAACGCTTCCCTTGCCTCCCGAACCTCCTTCTGCGTTTGTTCGTCCTCCTGCGCGAGCAGCGCGGCGTCCTCCGCGGCGATGTAGCGCGCATAGGCGGCGTACAGCGCCTCATCCCGCTCTTCCTGCATCAGCGCCAGCCGCGCCGTGTCCAGCGCCTCCTTTGCACTGGCCAGCCTCTGCTCCAGCTCCGGGCTCACCGCGCAGCGGTACAGCACGTCCCCCGCCTGCACGCGCTGCCCGGGCGTCACGCACACCTCCTGCACGACCGCCGTGAACTCGTCTGTCGCCTCCACAACGGCCTCCGCCGCGTCCTGCGCCCGGTAGGTCCCGCTCAGCGAATACCTCTTGTGCAGGCTGCCGTAGCCGAAGGGCTGCGTCTGCACGCGCGGCGTGCCGCTGAGCAGCCAGCTCCGGCTCAGGAACAGGCACAGCGCGGCCAGCGCAAAGAATGCGCACAGCAGCGCGGCCAGCAGCTTTTTCTTCATACGCTTCACCTCACAGCTCCATTTGGGTGATGCCCTGCATGATGTCGTCATTAAGTAACAGGAACGCCAGCAGCACCGGCGTCACCGCCAGCACGCAGGCCGACAGAAACTCCGGCTGCCCGGCGGTCAGCATCTCGTTGATGTACAGCGACAGCGGAAACAGCGCCCGGGTGTCCAGAAACAGCAGCGGCTGCTCGATCATGCCCCAGCACTTTGCGGCGCACAGCATGCCGCAGACGCACAGCGCGGGCGCGCTCACGGGCAGCACGATGGACGCGTAGGTGCGCACGAGCCCCGCGCCGTCCAGCGCCGCGGCCTCCAGCAGGCTGTCGGGGATGCTGCGCAGGAACTGCCGCAGCAGGAACACGTACAGCGGCGAGAACACCTCGGGCAGGATCAGCGCCAGCGGCGAATCCATCAGCCCCAGCGCGTCCATCGTCAGGGTTTGCGGCACGCACATCACCTGAAAGGGCAGCAGAAGCAGCACCACATAGCCCAGAAACAGCGCGTCCCGCCCCCGGAAGCGCAGCTTCGCGAACACAAACGCCGCAGACGGCGCGACCAGCAGCATGCCTATAAGCGTCGCGGCCGCGTACCCTGCGGCGTTGAGCAGCGTGCGCAGGATCTCCGGCCGCTCCAGCAGCAGCGCGCGGTACTGGTGCAGGCTGACCTCCATCGGCGGGATGTGCAGCGGCAGAAAGCACTCTTGCGCGAAGCTGCCCATCCCGGCCATCAGCTGCCGCAGCTCCCAGCCGCTCAGAAAGGAGTGGCTCAGCAGGACCAGCAGCGGCAGCAGGAAGGGCAGCGCGAGCAGCACGGCGGCCGCAGCCTCCAGCGCCCTTCTATGCCCTTTCACGCGCATCCCCCCTCAGCAGCAGCCACACCAGGGCGGCGATGACGGGCAGCAGCGCATAGAGCGCCGACGCCGCGCTGGCGTAATCGCCCCGATGAAAGCAGTTGTACAGATAGTGCTGCAGCGTGTACACCTCGCGCGCCGGATAGCTGCCCGCCAGCAGATAGCACTCGCGGAAGATGTCCAGCGCCTGCACCGAGCACAGCACCGTGGAAAACACCAGCGTCGGGCGCAGCTGCGGAAGATAAATGTGCCGTATGCAGCGCCACCGCCCCGCGCCGTCCAGCTGCGCCGCCTCCACGAGCTCCCGCGGCGTACCCGACAGCCGCGCGCTGAGCAGCACCACGAAAAACCCCGCGTTCTTCCAGACGAACAGTGCCAGGATCACCGCCTGCAGCTGCGCGCCGCTGAGCCAGATCACCCGCCCGACGCCAAATGCGCCCAGCAGCCGGTTGACCACGCCGTTGTAGTCGAACGCCCAGCGGAACACGAAGATCACCGCGACGGTGGGCACGACGTAGGGCAAAAAGAGCAGGCTCTGCACCCAGCCCGACGCCGAGCGCAGGAAAACCACCGCAAAGCTCAGGAGCAGCGCGAGCAGAAGCGTCAGCGGCACGGCGGTCACGAGCAGCAGCAGCGTATTGCCCAGCCCCTGCCGGAACATGGCGTTGCCCATCGTGTCCGCCAGCGCCTGCGCGCCCAAAAACCCCTGCGCGGGCGACCAGACCGCGAATGCGCCGCCCCACAGCAGCGGCACCACATAAAGCGCCAGCACCCCGGTCAGGCTCGGCGCGAGCAGCAGAGCTGCACTTGCCCGCTTCCCCTTCATCGCATCATTTCCCCTGTTCCGCTTTGTACATCTCGTAGCGCTCCTGCGTCATGCGCGCGCACTGCTCCGCCGTGATGGCCCCATCCCGGTACATCGGGTAAATCTCCAGGTAGAATGCCGTCAGGTACCCGGTGTTGGTGATGGGCGCGAGGCGCTGCGTCAGCTCCCGCCAGCGCTGCTGGTTTTCCGGGTCGTTGCCCGCGATGGTTCGGATGTGCGCCTCGTCCGTGTAGCAGGCGGCTGTGTCCGGCGAGCCGTATTGCAGGATGGCCCCGAGTTCCTCGCCCTCTTCCGTTCCATCTCCGTTCAAACCAATGTCTGCCGCACATTCTAGGAACCGGAGCGCTTCTTCCTGCTTCGCTGAGAACGCGTTGATTGCGAGTACGCTGTACGCCATGGCCAGCCTATCCTGCGCGTCGATGGTCGGCGGAGCGTAGACATTGTCACACTCCATCACTATTTCTCTGTTGGCACCCTCGCTGAACCAATCCTCCGTATAATAAGCGAAGCTGTTGATGTCAATTTTTGCGGGCGCGGCAGTGGTCGGGCCTTTCATGGTGTCTGCCGTTTTCATCAGCGCAAGCGCGTCCCGGAATGATTCGGTGTCGAATGAGAAGTCTTCTGCATCCGCAGAAAGTATGTATTGCTCCAGTATGGCGTTGCTTGCCGCATCGCCCCATCCGTATTTCAGCATTGCAGTATTCAGCAGTTCCTCCCAGGTTTCATACGCCTGCTGGTCCGGAATCTGTTGCAGCCAGCTTGTGGTGACGGTCTGCCCGGTGCGGGCGCGGTAGCGGGCGGTGTCTTCGTCCGCCTTTGCATCGTAAAGCTCGTGATCGTATCTTAAAACCTTGGTGCGCGCGATGTAGGGCAGCGCGTAGATGATGCCATCCCGCGTGACGCAGTCCTGCAGCACGGGCAGCATGTGCGAGACGCTTTCCTCCACCTGCGCGACGCCGCTGAGGGGCGAAAAATATCCTCGGTCAATCAATCCATCCGAGGTGTATAGGAACCCCAGCGCGTTGCTGACACAGACGACGTCGAAGGTCGCCTTTCCCGCGGCAAAATCCAACAGCATCTGCTCATCCGCTTCGTTGCTCCACTCGGTTAATCTCACCTGTACGCCATATTGTTCGTAAGCAGCTTTCGCATAGGCGGACATTAAGTCCTCATCTGCAGAGAGCACCACCAGCCCGGCTTCACCGTCCGCCGCGGCTTCATTCGTCTGCAAAGCCGATGGGCTCTGCTCCGGCGCCCCCTGCCGCGCGCAGCCCGCCGCCGAAAGCAGCATCACGATCAGCAGCAGGCAAACCCCTCTGCAGAGCGTTCCGGCCTTGTTCGTCATCCGCTCTTCCCTCCCATTCTGCCGCCCGTTCCCCCCGGACGGCATTTTTCTTCCAACTCCATGATAGCACGCTTTTCCCGCCGTTTCGCGCCAGCTCACCAACAGCATTTCTGCATACAGATACGGGTCCGTCCTGCCAGATCCTGCGACGGAACGCCCGGTTTTCGGGCGCAAAAAAGCGAAAGCGCCCTTGATCGGAGCGCTTCCGCACGATGGAACGACCCTGTAAAACCTATCTTCTGCCGATCACGCCGCAGGCGATCCGGGTCCCCGAGTCTCCGGCAGGCTGCGTGTGAAAATCGTCCGGGTGGCCGTGGATGACCACGGTGCGCCCCAGTACGTCCTGCACCCGGAAGCGGTCCGTCCGCACCGCCAGATGCGCGCGGCCCTGCTGCGGCATCAGCGGAGGCAGGTCTCCGGCGTGGTCGGGATGCCCGGCGTTTCCGGGGTTGTAGTGGCCGCCCGTATCCGCAAAGCCCGCGCCGGTGCAGGCCGTGCCTTCGTGGATGTGGAAGCCGAAGAACCCGGCCGCATTGTCCTGCGGAAGTCCGGCGACGTCGGCCACCACCAGCACGCTGTGCGGCTCCTGATAAAACCGGACCTGACCCATCATGCCGGGCGCGTCCGCCCCGCCGCGTATATAAGCCACCGCATCCGGGCGGCTGGAGCATCGCTTCATAAGATCACCTCTCTCCAACGTATGCCCGGATGCGGCGTCGTGTGTCAAATTCAGAGATCCTGCAGCTCGGCGTCGGGCAGGTCGTTCTCCAGGTTGTCCCGCGCAAGGTCGTTGTCGATTTCGGGATACGCCTTTGCGATGGGTCTTTCCGCATGGAGCACCTTCTGGCTGGGCCCCGAGGTCCCGCTCACGACGGGCGGTGCGGGCTGGCTGCTGTTCTTCGCCTTGCCCTGCAGCTCCGGGACGGGCGGCCGCTCGTTTTTCGGCCGGGTGTGCGTGCGGTCGGGTCTTGCCATGCCTTGCTTGGCCATAAAAATCACCTCGTTTGCAGTTTGCCCGCCCCGCGCGCGATCATACCCGTAAAAACCAAAAAGCAGGCCGCCGCGCGCGCGTGCGCATGGATTCCGGCACCCCGCCGCAGCCGGGGATGCGCCGTCAACCGCTCTGTTTGAGGCTAGAGCACCTGTATGTTCCAATGCGACCAGTTTGCCGGAACCGTTTTGACGGGGTGAACGCTATATGTTATAATGATTCAACCGAAGGATGGAAACAGGAGATGCATGTATTATGCGCAAATCATTTCAAAGCACGCGGGCCGAAGACTTCTGGAAAATATCCGGGAGCTTTGGCGTACTTGCGGGGGCGGTCGAATGGGATTCGGAGACGGTTTGCATAAGCGGCAGGGAATGCAGCGTTCGTTCCGAATACACGCAGTACGAAAACGGCGTTGTCTCGCGCAAGGACAGGATTCAAAACACATCGCCCTTTCCCATCACGCTCAACTGCCTCCTGTCGAAGTTCCGTCTGGAGGACGGAGAATACGAGGTCTACACCCAGCTGAACACCTGGCAGAACGAATGCAGGGGGGCGTGGCAGCCCCTCGTGAGCGCGGTGTCCGCAGAGACCGAAGGCCTGCGAAGCGCCTATGGCGGCGCGCCGTTCTTCGCGCTGTGGAACCAGCAGACCGGCCGCGGCGTCGCATTCCACATCGTGACAAAGCTGCCGTGGAAGTACGAGGTGAAATGCGTCCCCAGCGGCGGCGAAGCGAACGTCGTGGAGATCGAAGCCGGCCTGAACAGCTGGAATCTTTCGCTGGAACTGGCGGCCGGAGCGTCGCTGGAGCTTCCGGAGATCCTGTACTACGAATTCCGCAGCAAGCTCGACATGGACTGCTACAAGCTGCATCACTACCTCAATCGCAATTTCCCCCGCGCGGAGCTGCCCGTCCTATATAACACCTGGATGTACAAATTCGAGAAGATCGATTTTGACAACGTTTCCGCGCAGATCCCGACGGCAAAGGCGCTCGGTGTGGAATACTTTGTCATTGACGCCGCGTGGTTCGGTCAGGGAAATTTCTGGGACTGCCGCGGCGACTGGTACGAGAACGAGACGGAAGCCTTCCGCGGCAGAATGTCGGAGCTGTCCAAGCTGGTAAGAGATAACGGCATGAAGTTCGGCCTCTGGCTCGAGATCGAAACCGCCGGGCCTGCGTCCAGAATGCTGCGCGACCACGCAGATTACTACTTCACCTACGATTCCCGCGGGCAGACGCTGTATTTCTTTGACTTTGCAAACGAAGAGGCCTGTCAATACCTGCTCAAGACCGTGACCGGCCTGATCGAGCGGTACCACGTCCGCTTTATCAAATTCGACTTCAATCAGGATCTGCGGTGGGACAGCCGCCGGAGCGCATATCTCGACTATTTCAGGGGCTATGACCGCTTCATCCAGGAGCTTCGGACGCTCTATCCCGATCTGCACATGGAAAACTGCGCATCGGGCGGTCTGCGTTTGTCTCTTGCGTCCGGCCTGAGCTTCGACAGCATCTGGATCAGCGACAACCACAGCCCCTACGAAGGCATGCGCATCTTCAAGGACGCGCTGCTTCGGATGCCGCCGCAATGGATCGACAAGTGGGCGGTGATCGAGTCCGTGTGCGATTTTAAGCACAGCTACGGCGAATCGGGCAGGGAACGGCTCTTTGCGTCCAATGACGCGACGTGGGGCGAGGTGCGGGGCATCGAGCCGTCCTATCTGGAGGGCTTCCTTACGGGCGGCCCGATGGGCTTCAGCTGCGATCTGAACAGCCTGTCGGAGACGGTCATCTCCCGCCTGAAGGTGTTCGTCGCGCAGTTCAAAAAGGACAGGGAATTCTGGAAAAACGCCGTCTGCCGGATCCTTGCCGATACGGAGTCCGTGCTCGTGCTCGAGTATTCCGACATGGATTTTGACAAAGTGGTGCTGCTCGTCTGCACGAACAGGCTGCGTCAAAAGAGCATGACCGTGTATCCGCAGCTGAACCGCGCGGCCGACTATCGTCTGGAGGACGGAACCCTGCTCAGCGCCGCACAAATCGACGCCGACGGCATAGAGCTGCCGCTTCCCGGGAATGTTCAGGCCGTGCAGATGACCCTGGTGAGAGCCACGCGCTGAGCACTTGCCTCACATAGAACAAAAAAAACGGGGAGGGCTGATCCCATGAAGCTGGATCTGAATCAAGGCTGGACGCTGCGCAAAGCGCCCATGAACTGCGGCTGCGCGGAAGCCATGCGCATCGGCGACGCAAGCCGGGAGGTATACGACTGCGCGCTGCCCGCGGACGTGCGCATGCCCCTGATCGAAAACGGCGTCATTCGCGACCCGGTGCTGGCGGACTACTGCTTTGAGAGCGAGTGGATCGAGCGGTACGCCTGGTGGTACCGCAAGACCTTTGTGTTTGACGGGGACACGGCAGCGTACGAGGCCATGGAGCTGCGCATCAATGGCATCGACGCCCACGGCGAGGTCTACCTCAACGGCGTGCACATCGGCAGCCACCGCAGCGTGCATCGCCCCTTTGTGCGGGACGTCAAGCCCTACCTTCTCAAGGGCGAAAACGAGCTGGCCGTGCGCGTGACGACGGGTCTGGAGACCGTCAAAGACGAGGATCTTGCGGAGCTGAACTGGGCGGTCTGCCACGAGAGCGAGCGCTGCCCCGGCCGCGGCGACTACCGCCGCGCCTTCGTGCGCCGCGCGCAGTACACCATCGGCTGGGACTGGGGCCCAAAGGTCGTGACCTGCGGCATCACGGGGGACGCCGCGCTCTACTGCTACGAAAACGCCGCGATTCGCGAGGTCAAGGTCGCGGTAAAGTCCCTGGGCAAGCCCGCCGTGCTGGACGTCACGCTCAACATCGAAAACCTCGACCTGTTCGCAACGCGCGACTGCGACGTTGCCTTCTCCCTGTCCTACGAGGGGCAGATCTGCGCGGCAAAGGAGCTCCGCCGCGAACTGCTGACCAGCGGCTGCAACTACATCCACTTTGAGATCGAGCTGCCCAACGCCCGGCTCTGGTGGCCCAACGGCTATGGCGACCAGCCGCTGTACGACGTCGCGGTCAGCGCGGTCTGCGAGGGCGTCAGGACGGAGTATCCCCCGTTCCGGTACGGCGTGCGCACCGTCGCGCTGGACGTCTCCCCGCTGCGGCAGGCGGGCGAGGAGCGCCTGTTCACCTGGGTGGTCAACGGCACGCCCATTTTCTGCAAGGGCGGCGACTGGATCCCCGGCGACAGCATTTACGCCCGCGTGTCCGACCACAAGTACGAGGTCCTCATCCAGGAGGCGGTCGAGGCGAACTTCAACGCGCTGCGCGTGTGGGGCGGCGGCCTGTATGAGAGGGACATCTTCTACGAGCTGTGCGACCGGTACGGCATCCTGCTGTGGCACGACTTCATGTTCGCCTGCTCCACCTACCCCGACCATCGCGAGGCCTTCCGGGAGGAGGTGCGCAGGGAGATGGACCATCAGACCAAGCGCCTGCGCAACCATCCGTGCATGGGCATCTGGTGCGGCAACAACGAGGATCACGAGATCTTCTTCCAGAACGGGGAGCGCAAGGGCTGGGGGCTGGACTACTCCCGCGAAAAGCAGTACGGCCTGTACGCCTCCAACGTCATCGCCAAGGAGGTCATCCACGCCAACTGCCCGGAGATCCCCTATTGGAACAGCTCGCCCTACGGCGGCGCGCTGCCCTTTGGCCAGACCGCGGGCGACGTACACTACTGGGGTCAGGCGATGATGAGCCCCGAGATGGAGAACCGCATCGATCCCTTCGTCTACGACAAGATCACGGCCAAGTTCGTCAGCGAATACGGCTACATCGGCCCGTGCACACTGGATTCCATCCGCGAATACTTCGACGGTCAGCCCATCGAGCGCGGCAGCGCCATCTGGAACCACCACAACAACGCCTTTGAAAAGCACACCGTGCTGGCGGGCATCGAAAAGCACTACGGCATCAAGGCCGAGGATCTTTCCCTGGAGGACTACCTCTACTACGCGGGCGCGGTTCACGGCCTGCTGCTGGGCTATTCCCTGGAAGCCATCCGCTTCAAGGAGACCTGCGCCGGCGCCATCTTCTGGATGTACAACGACACCTGGGGCGAAGTGGGCTGGACCATCGTGGACTACTACCTGCGCCGCAAGATCGGCTACTACGGCGTCAAGCGCGCCTTCCTCCCCCAGAAGGTCGCGCTGCGCGTCGTGGACGGCGAGGTCGTGGTGCAGCTGTGCAACGACCGCCCCGAAGCCATCGACCTCCCCGCGCAGTACGGCTACGTCTCCTTCGACGGCAAGGTGCGCGAGCTTCGGGACATCCGCCTGACCGCCGCGCCCCGCAGCCGCGCCTATGTGCTGCGCGAGCCCCTGCCGGACTGCGACTGGACCCGCGGCGCGCTGGTCGTGCTCCCCGCCCACACCCTCCAGCCCGCCTCGCTGTACCTGCTGGAGCACAAAAAACGCATACTGCCCGCCGCCAGGGTCACGCTTCTTGCCTGCGAGCCCGCCGGCAGCCACATGCGCCTGACGCTGCACAGCGACGTGTTCGCCCACCACGTGACCCTCCACGGCGACTACAAGTTCTCGGACAACTACTTCGACCTGCTGCCGGGCGAGACCCGCGAGGTCATCGCCTACCACACTGACCGCACGGATTGGACGATCACCAGCATCGAATAGAGGCCCGGCTGAGCACACCACAGCCCCTTCCTTTTCAATCCGCAGGCGGGGCGTGTACCCCGCCGGGGAGCGATTTTCTGTGCGTTAGGGCAAATAAAGACAGATCAACGCGCTGCTTCATCCGTTCCCGAAACCTTTGCCTACGGAAAATCGCTTCCGATACAGAACTAAGACCACCGGCTAAGCCGGTGGTCTCAGCCTGTCAAAAAACAGGCATGTGCTCCCCGGGGATGCCTGAAGGGGCCGCAGCCCCTTCATCTTCAATCCGCAGGCGGGGGCGTGTACCCCGCCGAGGAGTGATTTTCTGTCAGTTAGGAAGAATAAAGATGGATGAATTCTCTTTTCCATCCGTTCCCTAACCATTTGCAGATGGAAAATCGCTTCCGATACAGAAAAATTCGTGTGCGGCTAAGCCGTGCGCGAATTTTTCTGCAATTCGAAAAAGATGAGGTTTCATCTTTTTCGAGCCTGTCGACTTTGTCGACAGGCTAACCGGGAGCTTTTGCTCCCGGTTTTGCCGTTCTTTACAGCGTCTCGTGCTTGAGGATCTCGAGGTTCTTGTCGATCATGGCGCAGCGCTGCTTGACGCAGTCGGGGCTGCGGAGGGGATCGGACGGGGTGTTGAAGGTGTAGTCCACCAGCTTGTCGATGGTGGTGGTGGCCACGTGCATGCGGGTGTCGGAGGAGGCGTAGTAGATGTAGACCTTCTCATCCTTGACCACCGCGCCGCAGGCAAAGGTGACGTTGGACACGTCGCCGACGCGCTCGCCCTTGCGCGGGACGAGGAACACGCCGGAGGGCTCGGCGATGACCTTGGTGGGGTCGTTGAGGTCGGTGGCGAACACGTAGAGCACATAGCGCAGGCCGGCGGCGGTGTTGCGCACGCCGTGGGCGATGTGGATCCAGCCCTTCTCGGTCTTGATGGGCACGCAGCCCGCGCCGTTCTTGGCCTCGGTGATGGTGTGGTAGCGGCGGATGGAGGTCATGACCTCCTCGTCGATGACGGGATGGGTGATGTCGTCGCACAGGCCAAAGCCGATGCCCGAGCCGGAGCCCGTCTCGATGAAGCCGTCCATGGGGCGGGTGTAGAAGGCGTACTTGCCGTTGACGAACTCGGGGTGCAGCACCACGTTGCGCTGCTGGGGCGAGCGCTTGGTGACCAGGTTGGGCAGGCGCTCCCAGGTCTTGAGGTCCTTGGTGCGCACGATGCCCGCCGCCGCGACCGCCGCGGACAGGTCAGGGTTGTTGGGGTCCTTGCTCTCGGAGCAGAACACGCCGTAGATCCAGCCGTCCTCGTGCTGGGTCAGGCGCATGTCATAGACGTTGGTCTCCTCGGGGCAGGTGTCGGGCAGCTGCACGGGGTAGTCCCAGAAGTGGAAGCCGTCGATGCCGGTGTCGGACTCGGCCACCGCGAAGAAGGACTTGCGATCGGCCCCCTCGGTGCGCACGACGAGGTAGAACTTGCCGTTGAGGTAAATCGCGCCGCTGTTCATCACGGCGTTGACGCCCAGGCGCTCCATGAAGTAGGGATTGGTTTTGATGTCCAGGTCGTATCTCCAGTGAACGGGCGCGAACTCGCGGGTGAGCACGGGGTACTCATAGCGCTCGTAGATGCCGTTGTAGATGTCGGAGACCACGTTCTTGCGGGCGACGAGCTTGTCCACCTTGGCCTTTTCGATGTAGTAGTTGGGATGCAGCATGTGTGTGTTCCTCCAGGATGTATTCTAATAAAATTGGTTTTTATCGGATGCCGATCTCGGTGTCGGTGGAATTGACCTTGCTGTGCTCCTTGATGTAGGAGACGACCTCGCCCACCTCGGTAAAGGCCAGGCCCACCACGGAGTCCGCCGCGCCGTAGTAGATGGCGATGCGGCCGGTGTCGGGGTCCTGCAGCGTTGCGCAGGGGAAGCAGACGTTGGGCACGAAGCCGCGCTCCTCGTAGGGTGCCTCGGGGGTGAGCAGGAAGTTCTCGCAGCGGTACTTGACGATGGAGGGCTGATCAATGTCCAGGATCGCGCCGCCGATGGAGTAGACGTAGCCGTTGCAGGTGCCGGACACGCCGTGGTAGAACAGCAGCCAGCCCTCGTCCGTCTCGATGGGGGCCGCGCCGCCGCCCACCTTGAGCGACTGCCACCACTCGCTGCCGCGGCTCATCACATGGCGGTGCTTGCCCCAGTAGACCATGTCGGGCGACTCGGAGAGGAAGATGTCGCCAAAGGGGGTGTGGCCGGAGTCGGAGGGGCGGGAGAGCATCACGTAGTTGCCGTTGATCTTGCGGGGGAAGAGCACCGCGTTGCGGTTGAAGGGGATGAAGGGATTCTCGATGCGCACGAAGGTCTTGAAGTCCTGGGTCTTGGCCATGCCGATGGCCGCGCCGTAGAAGTCGGTGCACCACATGATGTAGTAGGTGTCCTCCACCTTGACCAAGCGGGGGTCGTAGGCGTAGCCGGGCATGAAGGGCTCGCCGTTCTCATCCACGAAGGGGATCTTGTTCTCGTCGATGTCCCAGTGGATGGCGTCCTTGGAGTAGCCCATGTAGATGTGCGGGATGCCGTTGGTCTGCTCGCCGCGCAGCACCGCCACAAAGCCGTCGCCGTAGGGAGCCACGGCGCTGTTGAAGATGCGGGTCACGCCCTTGCAGGGGTTGCGGTCGATGACGGGGTTGCCGCTGTATCGCCAGAGCGGGGAGTTGATCACCGTTGCGGGCTTTTCTTCCCAGGGGATGTTGGGGAGGGAAGAACCGGTCAGTATCTTGGTCATGCGAATTCCTCCTTGCTGCGGGTTTGATGATGTCAACCGGCCACATCCGGCCGGCGTATTGTCTTTTTTCTCATTATACACCAGTTTGGCGAAATGGAAAAGGGGGAGCCCACACATTTTTTGCCGCAAAAGCGCAGAGAATTCAGGCAAAGAAAGCCTGTGAGCGCCTGAAATGCGCAATAAATCGGGCGGTGAAATCAATTCATTACATTATGGTCAAAACATCACAACCGGGTCTGCCCGCGGCGCGCACGGGATGCGGCAGATGGTGCATAAGTCTATTTTTTCATAAGGAGACGCCGCACACATCGAGTTATCCACAGGTATTGCACAAATTGGGGATAACTCGATCGCATGCTCGCTTTCCTTCCCGCGCAGTCAGAAAAATGACTCCAAAACCGCCGTTTTTTGGTTTGTCCACCGATTGTGGATAAGTGCTGTTGAAACTCATCCACAGCCGGTGGATTCTGTGGAAAACGCAGGCTGCATAGCCTTGTATAGAGTGAATAAATATGCAAAACAGTGATTGTTCGTGTCAAAGGACCGGTCTGTTGCGGCAGGGGCGGAAATTCATCCACAGATGGGCCTCCCCGGGCGGCGGACACGGAGCAGAAAAGTGGAAAAACTGCCGTTTCTGTGGAAAGCCGGGGCCGTCATCCACATGCGCTTCCACGTGGAAAAATCCTTTGCCTGCCGCGCAAAATGAGGTTATCCACAACATCCCCAGCTCTACGGCTACTACGTCTACCTTACTCTATTCTACAGCCTCATCTCCTTCTCTTTCCCCTGAGACAACGAAACGTGCGCTGCGCGGCGAAAAGAGAAAAGGGGACGAAAAAACCCCTTGCCCGGGAAGATGAGCAAAGGGTGTGTTTTCGTTGCAGATGGGGAGCATCTGCCGATCTGTAGGAAGAAGGATATCGAAATGTCGCAGCCGCTGCGCCCGGCCCGCGTAAGGAGGAGGAACGCAAGGACCCGGCATTCGTGGACGCACCACCCGCTGAAGAAGTGCGGCACGGCGCTGCCTGACAGGGAAGATTTTCAAGGAATGCTGTCATTCGCTGTTCGCTTTTGACAGCTTAAGAATACACAATCCCTACTTTTTTTACAATAAAGAAAGGGCAAAGAGACGGTTAAAGAACCAAAAACAAAAGGTGAAGAATTCGGGCAAAACGCCGCTTTCCGAAAAAAACTCCCCCTGCACGGCAAAAGCCATGCGGAGGAGCGGTTGTTTGTGTGAAACGCTCGTTTTGTCGTCTAGGATAGCGGGCGGACGCTGCCGGCAGCGACCTCAAAGCGCCGCGCGCTGGGCCAGTCGGAACCGGTGGCGGTGGTGGTCACCAGCGTCTGCACGGGGAGGATGCGCTCGAGCAGGTATTTTTGCCGGCGCTCGTCCAGCTCGCTCATCACGTCGTCCAGCATCAGGATGGGCCACTCGCCGGTCTCGGCGCGGATGAGGTCCAGCTCGGACAGCTTGATGGCCAGCGCCGCGGTGCGCTGCTGCCCCTGCGAGCCGAACGCGCGGATCTCGCGGCCGTCCAGGTTGAGCGCCATTTCGTCGCGGTGCGGGCCGCGCGTGGAGGTCAGGCGCCGCAGGTCCTCCTTCTGCCCCTCCTCGATGAGCCGCAGCAGCGACAGTTCGTCCTGCGCGGCGCAGTCAGGGCGGTACTGCACGGTCAGCTGCTCTCTGCCGCCGCTGATGTCCGCGTGGTTGCGGCTCGCAAGGGTGGAAAGGCGCGCGCAGAATGCCTCGCGGTAGCCCATCAGCTTCCAGCCCAGGCTCGCCAGCTGCTGGTTCCACACGGGCAGCGTGGCGCGCAGCTCGGGCTGCTCGCGCAGGGACTTGAGCAGCATGTTGCGCTGGCGCAGCGCGCGCTGGTACTGCTGGAGCAAAAAGAAGTAGGCGGGGTAGGTCTGGGAGAGCTCCATGTCCAGGAACCTTCTGCGCTCGGCGGGGCCGTCCTTGACGATGGACAGGTGCTCGGGCGCGAACAGCACGCAGTTGAGCAGCCCCATCAGCTCGCCGATGCGCGCCAGCGGAAGGCCGTCGGACTTGATCCTGCGCCCCTCCTCGCGGCTGAGGCGCACGGTCAGCTCGTGATCCGTGCCGGTGCGCTGGCTGCACAGGCGGATGAGCGAAAAGGGCGCGTCGTAGGCGATCAGATCCTTTTCGCGGCTGGTGCGGTGCGAGCGGCCGAAGCAGCAGAAGAACACCGCCTCGAGCAGATTGGTCTTGCCCTGCGCGTTCTCGCCCACGATCAGGTTGATGCCCGGCTCGGGGGAAAACTCGCAGGCTTCGTAATTGCGGAAATTGGTCAGCGTCAGCTTTTTGATGAGCATGGGTGTTGTGCCTCGATAAAAGGTTGACCGCCAAAGCGGACTTGGGCGGTCAGAAGATGTGGATTTTGGTTTGGCGCTTACGCGGTGGTGCGCACGGGCAGCACCAAGTAGAGGAAGTCCTCGCCCTCGGTGGGCACCAGCACGCAGGGGGAGATGTTGGAGTTGAGCTTGATGAGGAACTGCTCCTCCTCGATGGAGCGCACCGCCTCGGTGATATAGCGCACGTTGAAGGCGATGTCGATGTCCTTGCCGAGGGTTTCGACGTCCATTTCCTCATAGACGTCGCCCATCTCGCTGTTGGAGGTGATGGCCAGCTTGTCCTGCGTGATGGAGAACTTGAGCAGATTGCTCTTGCCCTCGCGCGCCATCAGCGAGGCGCGGTCGATGCAGTCGGCAAGCTCCCCGCGCGACAGACGCACCGAGATGGCGTAGGAAGGGGGCAGCAGCTGGCGGTACTTGATGTAATCGCCCTCGAGCAGGCGGATGACCACCGTGGCGGTCTGTGTGCGGATTTTCAGGTGCGTGGCGGAAAGGCTGAGGGTGACGGCGGTGTCGTCATCGCCCAGTATCTTGCCGATTTCGATGAAATACTTGCCCGACACCACGGCGCTGACGGAGCCTGCGGGCTCGTTGAGACGGCCTTTTCTGCGGGCAAGGCGGAAGCCGTCCAGCGCAACGAGGGTGATCTCGTCGTTTTCAATCTCCATCAGGATGCCCATGAGGATGGGGCGGGCGTCGTCGGCTGCGATGGCAAAGCCGGTCTGGCGGATCATGTCGCGCAGCAGGTTCTGGCGAATGGAGATGGGCTGATCGTCCAGCACCTCGGGCAGCTGGGGGAAGTCCTGCGCGGAAAGGCCCTGCAGCGTGGTCTTGGAGCCTGCGGCGCTGATGACGGCACGGTTGGTGGCGCTGACGCTGACGGTGACCTCGCCCTCGGGGAGCTTGCGCACGATTTCGCTCAGCAGCCGGGCGTTGAGCAGCACGCGGCCGCCCTCGGCTACCGTTGCGGGCACGTCGGCCACGATGCCCATCTGAAGATCGGTGCACATCAGGTGCACGCCCGACGCGTCCGCCGAGATGGACACGCACTCGAGCACCTGCTGGGGAGAGCGCGTGGCGCTGGCCTTGGTCGATACGGTAAGACCCTGAATCAGGTCCTCTTTCTGGCAGATGAATTTCATAGTGTTTCCCTCCGTTTCCGAAAAAGCTGCGGTCGGAACTGCTGTGTTTACGCGCCCTGGATGCGCTTTTTGAGCGTGCCTATGGTCTCCTTGAGCTGGGCGTCGTGCTTGATGTCCTCGGCGACCTTGTCGCAGGCGTGGATGACGGTGGTGTGGTCTCTGCCGCCGAACTCCATGCCGATGGTGGGCAGGGAGGTGCCGTTGAGCTCGCGCACCAGGTACATGGCGATCTGGCGCGGCACGGTGATCTCGCGGTTGCGGCGCTTGGACTTCAGGTCGTCCACGGTGACGTGATAGTATTCCGAAACGATGGCCATGATGAGGTCAGTGGTGATGCGGCGCGGGTCCTTTACGGGCAGCATGTCGCGCAGGGCTTCCGCCGCAAGCGCCTCGTTGATGGGCGTCTTGGTCAGGTCCGCGTAGGCGAGCACGCGCGTTAAGCACCCTTCCAGCTCACGGATGTTGCTCTCGACCTTGGTGGCGATGTAGGTATTGACCTCATCGGGCACGTCCAGGTGCTCAAGCTCCGCCTTTTTGCGCAGGATCGCGATGCGGGTCTCCAGATCCGGCTTGGAGATGTCGGCGATCAGGCCCCACTCAAAGCGCGAGCGCAGGCGCTCTTCCAGTGTGGGGATGTCCTTGGGCGGCTTATCGGACGAGATGACGATCTGCTTGCGCGCCTCGTAGAGCGCGTTGAAGGTGTGGAAGAACTCCTCCTGCGTCTGCTCCTTGCCCGCGATGAACTGGATGTCGTCCACCATCAGCACGTCCACGTTGCGGTAGCGGTTGCGGAATTCAAAGTTGGTGTTGGTGGAAATGGCCTTGATCAGGTCGTTGGTGAAGGTTTCGGAGGTGATGTAGAGGATGCGCGCATCGGGATTCTTTTCCAATATAGAGTGGCCGATGGCGTGCATGAGGTGGGTCTTGCCAAGGCCCACGCCCGAATAGAGGAACAGCGGGTTGTACGCGTCGCCCGGGCGCTGGGAGACGGCGTAGGCTGCGGCATGGGCAAAGTTGTTGGACTTGCCGATGACGTAGGTGGAAAAAGTATACTTGGGGTTGAGCATGTTGAGGGAGGCGCTGGCCTGCGGCGCGGGCTTGGGAGCGGGTTCCTTGGGCGCGATGTCCTCCGAGGGAAGGCGCAGCACAAAGCTGACCTCGTGCCCGGCAGCCAGGTTGAGCGCCGCCTGCAGCTGACGGGAATAGTTTTCGGTCAGTATGTTGCGGTTGAAGGCGTTGGCCGCGAGCAAGGTCAGCGTCTGTCCGTCGTAGTCCGCGGGCTTGAGATCCTTGAACCAATTATCATAGGATACGCTGTTGATGTCCGAACGAATGAGCTGGGAGGCCTTCTCCCATAGCTCGACTGCGCCCTGTTTATCCACAATGATTCCTCCTGTGTATTTGCATCAGACGGCGAAACCTGCCGCTCGGGCGGGAAATGTGGGGATAACCCGCGCCGATATGCACATATTTTCAGAAACTTTCCACAAAGTTATCCACAGGATGTGGATAACGAAGCTTTGATCGTATCCTCAAAAGGGGGATACAAGAGTCATCATAACAAAAAAAAACACGCCTTGCAAGGTTTTTCACAAAGTTATCCACAGATTTTTGGGAATCCTACACTTTGAATGTTTTTGAACGTTTTGCTGTTTCATTTCATTCAAATTGACATGTTGATGCAAAAGCGGCGGATCGGGATGTAAAAAGTTCAGACTTTGCTTGACAGAAAAGCCGGGAAAGCCTTATAATACAATAGCTGTTTTATAGGTAGAGCAGTGTCTCCATTTTAACGAACAAGGGGTGTGAAAAAGCAATGTGGATGACGTTCCAGCCCAAGAAGCGCCAGCGTGCCAAGGTGCATGGCTTCCGTGCGCGCATGAAGACCAAGAACGGTCGCAAGGTGCTCGCCCGCCGTCGCGCCAAGGGCCGCAAGGTCCTCTCCGCGTAATTCTTATTCAAGAATGCGCTGCGCAGGCATAGCAGATACGGCGCGCGGGCGTTTCCGCGCGCCGTAGGCCTGCAGCCCTGCAAAAACAGGCAGGGCGCTGCAAAATTCACATGAGGCCCGCGCCTTGGAGGCAGCCTTGAAAAGAGTCTATTCCCTGAAGGAAAATTCCGCGTTTCAGTACGTCTACCGAAAGGGTAAGTCCCAGGCCAATAAGGAGCTGGTGCTGCTGTTTGTCCGCCAGGGCAAGCTGCGCATCGGTTTTTCCGTGAGCAAAAAGCTGGGCGGCGCGGTGACGCGCAACCACATCAAGCGCCTGCTGCGCGAGAGCATACGGCCAAGAATACCGTCTCTCAAGTGCGGCTATTACGTATTTATCGCAAGAAACGCCGCGGCCACGGCGGATTTCCGCACCATCGACAGGAGTGTTGACAATCTGCTGAACCGCCAGCATCTCTATAAAAGCAATCCCGCATCTTCGGGCAAAAACAATGGCTAAAACAATTCTGCTGTTCCTCATCCGGTGTTACCGGCGCTTTATTTCGCCGCTGTTCCCGCCGTGCTGCAGGTTTTATCCCACCTGCTCCACCTATGCGATGCAGGCGATAGAAAAGTACGGCGCCGCAAAGGGAGGGTGGCTTGCCTTCAAGCGCATCATCCGGTGCCATCCCTTCAACGACGGCGGCTACGATCCCGTGCCGTAAGAGAAGCAGAGGATTTTTCGATACCCCGGGCGCAGGGCGCGCTCCGGCATCCCATCGACACTTACGGAGGAAAACAAAAAGGTGAGCATCATCATCACGCCGCTGCGCTGGATACTCGATCTGATCTACAGCTTTGTTGGCAGCTACGGTGTCTCCATCATACTCTTTACGCTGGTCATCAAGCTCATCATACTGCCTCTGGATATCAAGCAGCGCCACTCCATGCGCAAAATGCAGGACATCCAGCCCAAGATCGACGAGATCAACAAGAAATACGAAAAAGATCCCGAAAAGCGCTCCCAGAAAACCATGGAGCTCTACAAAAAGGAAAAGGTCAACCCCATGGGCGGCTGTCTGCCCATGCTCATCCAGATGCCCATCCTGTTTGCGATGTTCGCCGTGATGCGCCACATCGCGGGCGAGCAGACGGTGCTGATGGTGCAGTCCGTGGCCGACGGCGCGCAGTTTGTGCCCGAGAGCTTCCTGTGGATCCGCAACATTTGGCAGCCGGACAACATACTGGCCACCGTCATCCCCTCGCTGACCTCCGCCGCGGGCAATCTTTCCGTGGTCAAGGGCAACGCGCTGCTGACTGAGGACATCATCAACACCATCCGCGTCAACTACGAGGTCATCATGAAGCCCGTGATGGAAATCTACAACGCGGGCAACGCCAACGGCTGGGCCATCCTGCCCATACTCGCCGGCGCCTCCCAGTACCTGATGACCTTCCTGATGAACGGCCGCCAGACCGAGGCGCAGAAGAACAGCCCCCAGAACCAGCAGCAGAAGATGATGAACCTGCTCTTCCCGCTGATGAGCGTGTTCTTCTGCTGGCAGTACAACGCCGCGTTCTCCCTGTACTGGGTCACGAGCAACCTGTACTCCATCGTCACTTACCTGTGCTTCAACCTTTACGCCGACCGGCAGAGCAAGAAAAAAGCGCTGCAGGCCAAGTAATTTCACCGGGACACTTAGGAGGTCTTGACACCATGAAAACGTTCGAGGCGACCGGAAAGACATACGAAGAAGCCTTGATGGCCGGGCTGGCCCAGATGGGGCTTCCCTCCGATAAGGTGGATGTGGAGGTGCTCGAGGAGGGCACCAAGGGCTTCCTGGGCATCGGCGCCAAGCCCTACAAGCTGCGCCTTGTCAAAAAGGACACCCCCGCCATCCGCGCGGAGGAATTCCTCAAGAACGTGACCTCCCTGATGGGCCTTGAGGTCTCCTTTGACATCACGGAGGACGAGGACGCCATGCTCATCAACATGCAGGGCGACAACCAGGGCATCCTCATCGGCCACCGCGGCGAGACGCTGGACGCGCTGCAGTACCTGACCTCGCTGCAGGTCAACAAGGGCGGCAAGGAGTACCGCAGAGTTACACTGGACACCGAGGGCTACCGCGCCAAGCGCGAGCAGACGCTCATCGCACTGGCTGGGCGCATGGCCAACAAGGTCCACAAGAGCGGCCGCCGCATGATGCTGGAGCCCATGAACCCCTATGAGCGCCGCATCCTGCACGCCACGCTGCAGGACAACCCCTACGTCACCACCCACTCCGAGGGCGAAGAGCCCAACCGCCGCGTCGTCATCACGCCCAAGCGCGGGTAAGGAGCGGGCAAAACCAGAATTGAGTTCCCAAACGGCGTCGAGTGCATCGGCGCCGTTTTTCGGTGAGGGAGGTTTTTTATGGACACCATCGCATCCATCGCTACGGCAGTAGGGCAGGGCGGCATCGCGGTCATCCGCATCTCCGGCCCGGAGGCAGGAAGCGTTTTGTCGCGCGTTTTCGCGCAGAAGAATGCAAAACGCGCGATGAAGCCGCGCATGCTCACCTACGGCTGGGCGATGGACGGGCAGACGCGCATCGACGAGTGCATGGCGGTGTACATGAAGGCTCCGCACACCTACACCACCGAGGACGTGGCGGAGATCCAGTGCCACGGCGGGCGTGTGACGGCGCAGCGCGTGCTGGACGCGGTGCTGCGCAGCGGAGCAAGGCTGGCGCAGCCGGGCGAGTTCACCAAGCGCGCGTTCCTGGGCGGCAGGATCGACCTTGCGCAGGCCGAGAGTGTGATGGACCTGATCGGCGCGCGCACCGAGCGGGCGGCACAGGCGAGTTTGCAGCAGATGGGCGGCTATCTGTCGGGGCGCATCCGCGCGCTGCAGGACGAGCTGCTGGATACCGTCGCCTACATCGAGGCCTATCTGGACTACCCCGACGAGGACATCGAGCCGCTGACGGCGGACAAGGCCGCGCAGCAGACGCTGAAGGTCAAAGAGGAGCTGGAAGCGGCGCTGAAAAACGCTCGGGCGGGGCGCATGCTCACCGGCGGCGTGCGCATCGTGCTGGCGGGCAGCCCCAACACCGGCAAGTCCTCGCTGCTCAACTGCCTGCTGCGCGAGCAGCGCGCCATCGTCACGGCGGTGGCGGGCACCACGCGCGACGTGCTGCGGGAGGAGTTGAACCTGGGAGGCCTGCCCGTGCAGCTGATCGACACGGCGGGGCTGCGTGCCGCGGACGACGAGGTGGAGCGCATCGGCATCGACCGCGCGAGAGAGGAAGTGGATCGTGCGGACGTGGTGCTGATGGTGGCCGACAGCGCCCGAAGCTTGGACGAAGAGGAGCGCGCGCTGCTGCGCAGGGGAGGCATTCCGCTGGTGGTGGCGCTCAACAAGAGCGACCTGGATGCCGTCGTGACAGAGGAGGAGATCGCGCTGCTCGCGCCGGGGGCGGTGATCGTGCGCACCTGCGCGGTGACGGGCGAGGGCGTGGAGGCGCTGCGGCAGGCGCTGTACGACACCGCGCTGCGCGGGGCGTCGCCCGAGGAGGCGTATCTGACCTGCGAGCGGCACATCGAGGCGGCGCGCGAGGCGGTAAGGGCGCTGGACAACGCGCTGTCGGCGCTTGAGACGTTCACCATGGACTGCGCGGCGCTGGATCTGCGCGCGGCGTGGGAGGCGCTGGGCGCCATTACCGGTCAGAGCGCGACGGAGGACGTCGTGGATCGCATATTCGAGAAGTTTTGCCTGGGGAAGTGAGAGAGCATGTCGTTTCAATCGGAAAGCTATGAGGTTGTGGTCATCGGCGCGGGGCACGCGGGGTGCGAGGCGGCGCTGGCGTGCGCGCGCATGGGTCAAAGGACGCTGCTGCTGACGCTCAACATCGACGGCGTGGCGCTGATGCCCTGCAACCCGTCCATCGGCGGCACCGCCAAGGGCCATCTGGTGCGCGAGGTGGACGCGCTGGGCGGCGAGATGGGCCGCGTCATCGACGACACGTTCATCCAGTCGCGCATGCTCAACACGGGCAAGGGGCCTGCGGTGCACTCGCTGCGCGCGCAGGCGGACAAGAAGAATTATCAGAAGCGCATGCTGCGCGCGCTGCAGACGCAGGGAAACCTGACGCTGCGGCAGGGCGAGGTGTGCCGCATCCACGAGGAAAACGGCCGCGTCACAGGCGTTGAGACCACGACGGGCGCGGTGTACCCCTGCCGGGCGGCAATCGTGGCGACGGGCGTTTACCTCAATTCCCGCTGCATCGTGGGCGAGGCGCACACCGATTCCGGCCCGTCGGGGCTGGGCAATTCCAAGCACCTGTCGGGCGCGCTGGAGGCGCTGGGGTTCGAGCTGCGCAGGTTCAAGACGGGCACGCCCGCGCGCGTGGACATGCGGACGGTGGATTTTTCCAAGTTCGAGGAGCAGCCGGGCGACGAGCGCATCGTCCCCTTCTCGTTCCTGAGCGAGGGGCTGGAGAAGCAGCAGGTGAGCTGCTACCTCGGCTACACGACGCCCGAGACGCATCGCATCATCCGAGAAAACCTGCACCGCGCGCCGCTGTATTCCGGCGACATCCACGGCGTAGGGCCGAGATATTGTCCGTCCATCGAGGACAAGGTGGTGCGCTTTGCCGACCGGGAACGGCATCCGCTGTTTCTGGAGCCGGAGGGGCTGGACACGCTGGAATGGTATGTGCAGGGCATGTCGTCCTCCATGCCGGAGGACGTGCAGTGGGCGATCTACCGCTCCATCCCGGGCATGGAGCGCGTGCAGCTGACGCGGCTTGCCTACGCCATCGAGTACGACTGCATCGACCCGACCGTGCTGCGCCCCACGCTGGAGAGCAAGGCGGTGGAGGGGCTGTACTTCGCCGGGCAGATCAATGGGTCCTCGGGCTACGAGGAGGCCGCGGCGCAGGGCATTTACGCGGGCATGAACGCCGCGCTGAAGCTGCAGGGCAAAGAGCCCATGATCCTGTCACGCGCGGATGCCTACATCGGCGTGCTGGTGGACGACCTGACGGGCAAGGGCACCAACGAGCCCTACCGCATGATGACCAGCCGCGCGGAGTACCGCCTGCTGCTGCGGCAGGACAATGCCGACCTGCGCCTGACGGAGATCGGCTATCGCGCCGGCCTTGCGACGCAGGAGCGATACGATAGGATGCTCGCCAAGCGCAGGGACACCGAAGATCTGCTCTCCACGCTCAGAAACACGCATCTGACCGCAGAACAGACAAGGCAAGCGCTGCACGACGAAACGGCAGCAAACGGCGCAAACGCGGCTGACCTGCTGCGCCGTGCGGAGGTCCACTACGCCGACCTAGCGGCTGCCTGTCCGCAGCTGCCCGCAATGCGCGACGAGGTGGTGGAACAGGCGGAGATCACGCTGAAATACGAGGGCTATCTCACCCGCCAGCGCAGGCAGGTGGAGGAGTTCAAACGGACGGAAAAAGTGAGAATTCCGGGAAATATCGATTATGAGAGTATAACAGGACTGCGCATCGAGGCGCGTCAGAAGCTGCAGAAGCTGCGGCCGGAGACGCTGGGCGCGGCGCAGCGCATCTCGGGCGTGTCGCCGGGGGATGTGGCGGTATTGATGATCAAGCTGGAACAGATGAGAAGGGAGGGCAAGGCATGATCGCGGAGAGAGTCAAGAGCGGCGCGCAGCGCATGGGCATTGCGCTGGACGCGCAGGCGTGCGAACGCTTTGCGCGGTATTACGAGCTGCTGGTGGAGGGCAACACGCGCATGAACCTGACGGCGGTGCTCGAGCCCGAGGAGGCGGTGGACCGCCATTTCCTCGATTGCCTGGCCCCCGTAGCGCAAGGACTGCTCCCGGAAGGCGCAAAGGTTGTGGACGTGGGCACGGGCGCAGGCTTTCCCGGTCTGCCGCTGCTCATCGCGCGGCCCGATCTGAAGCTCACGCTGGTGGATGCGCTCAACAAGCGGCTGGGCTTTATCCAGGGCGTGCTGGACGAGCTGGGCCTGCAGGCCGAGATCGTGCACATGCGCGCGGAGGACTTCTCACGCAAGCCGGAGTACCGCGAGCAGTACGACATCGCGGCGGCGCGGGCGGTGGCAGCGGTGTCTCCGCTGATGGAGTATCTGCTTCCCTGTGTGCGGCGGGGCGGCTTTGCGCTTTGCTGGAAGGGGCCGGACATTTCCCAGGAAGCGGAAGCGGCGCGCAAGGCCATCTTCCTGCTGGGCGGCAAGGCGCGGCATCCCATCGGCTATGAGATCCCCGGTCGCGACTGGCAGCACAACCTGTTCATTGTGGACAAGGTGAGCAATACACCAAAGACCTATCCGCGCAAGGCCGGGACGCCTTCTAAGAGCCCGCTTTGATGTTAATTCGTATTCGATTTTCCGACAATCTGTGTCATTCTCCTGTTGAAAATCGCATGATATGACGGATTCGATTGATTTACACCACGTTTTGTGTGAAACATTGTCGATTTCTGGAGTACGATTGTGATTTACAACGGGAGTCTTTTTTGTATAATGAAGGCATAAACCTTCCACTTATCGACTTGTTTCATGTGAAACATCAGAAATGGAGTGAACGATATGCAGGCACAGAGCACCACCAACCGCAGGAATCTTCGAATGCGAGAGCGGGAGGTCGCGCGCATTCCCATTGACTCCATCCGGCCCAATCCCTACCAGCCGCGGCGCGTGTTTTCACAGGAGGCGCTCGAGGAGCTCTGCGCTTCCATCAAACAATACGGGTTGCTGCAGCCCATCAGCGTGCGCAAGACAGGCAACGATACCTTTGAACTCATCGCGGGGGAGCGCAGGCTGCGCGCGAGCAAGATGGCGGGCATGAAGTACATCGATGCCATCATCTTCAGCACCTATGAACAGGACAGCGCGGTCATCGCGATGATGGAGAATTTGCAGAGAGAAAACCTGCACTACATGGAGGAGGCGGAGGGCTACCAGAATCTCATACGCGATCACGGGCTGTCGCAGGATGAGTTGGCGCGCAGGCTCGGGAAGAATCAGTCCACCATCGCAAACAAGATGCGCATACTCAAGCTGCCCATGCCTGTAAAGCGCATGCTTCTGCAGTACAACCTCACCGAGCGGCACGCGCGCGCCCTTCTCCGTCTGCATGACGAGGAGGCGCAGATCAAGGTGATCCAGATCATCGTGGCGCAGGGGCTGAATGTCAAGGCGACCGAAGATCTGGTGGAGCGCACCATCTCGCGCATGTACGGCATTGCCGAAGAAGAAGAGAGCGAGAAGAAGCCCAGCAGGATCAGCGGTTTTGTGCGCGATACGCGTTTGTTTGTAAACTCCATCCGCACCATTGTGCAGCAGATGACGGATGCAGGGCTTGCGCCGCGATTTGACGCCTCCGAGCAGGAAAACGGCGTCGACATCCACATTTGGGTGCCCAATGTGCACACGAAGTAGGACTTCCCTTTTTTGCCGCGCTATGGTATAATGTAGCAAATCCTTATTTTGCTGCTTTCTGCTGATCCGGCAGTGTTTGCGGGGATTTTGCAAAAAATCCTCATCCGGAATTGAGCCATCCCCCTTCTCTTTCCCGTCTAAATCCGCTATAATAGATCGTGATGAACGATGACGATCCTTGTAACGGAAGTGAGGCGGGTCTTTTTTGTCTAAGGTAGTTTCCATTGCAAACCAAAAGGGCGGCGTTGGCAAGACGACGACGGCGGTGAATCTTTCCGCTTGCGTAGCCGACCGCGGCAAGCGCGTGCTGCTCATCGACCTGGACCCGCAGGGCAATGCGACGAGCGGCGTGGGCGTCGACCATAACCGCGTGGAGAAGTCCGTCTATGACGTGCTGATGGACGACACCGCCGTGCAGGATGCCGTGCTGCCCACCTGCGTCAAGAACCTGTATGTGCTGCCTTCGCACATTCAGCTTGCGGGCGCGGAGATCGAGCTGGTTTCTGCGCTGGCGCGCGAGCACATCATCAGCCGGCAGCTCGAGGTGGTCAAGCCGCTGTATGACTACATATTCATCGACTGCCCGCCTTCGCTCGGCCTGCTGACGCTCAATGCATTGACGGCGTCGGATTCCGTGCTCGTGCCCATTCAGTGCGAGTATTACGCGCTCGAGGGGTTAACCCAGCTGATGAACACCGTGCGCCTTGTCAAAAAGCGGCTCAATCCGCAGCTGGACATTGAGGGCGTGGTGCTCACGATGCTCAATGGCCGCACCAAGCTGGGAGTGCAGGTGGTGGACGAGGTCAAGAAGTTTTTCGGGCGGAAGGTGTACAACACCATCATCCCGCGAAATGTGCGATTGGGCGAAGCGCCCAGCTATGGGCAGCCTATCAATGTGTATGATGGACGCTCGGCAGGCGCGCTTGCGTACGCCAGCCTGGCAGGCGAGTTTTTGAAGTGGAACGGAGGGGAATGAGATGGCGAAGCAAAAGCAGAGCGGTCTGGGCCGCGGCATCGACGCGCTGTTTGGCGACATGGGTCTGGAAGAGGAAAATACGGAGAACATCGTGCAGATGATCGACATCGGCCTGATAGACCCCAATAAAGAGCAGCCCCGCAAGAGATTTGACGCGGATGCGCTGTCGCAGCTGGCCGATTCCATCCGTTCGGTGGGTGTGATCCAACCCATCGTGCTCAGCCCCAACGGCAGGCGCTACACCATCATCGCGGGCGAACGCCGTTGGCGTGCGGCGAGGCTGGCGGAGCTCAAGGAGATCCCCGCGCTGGTGCGCGAGGTGGAGACTGTCCGCCGCATGGAGATGTCGCTGATCGAAAACATACAGCGCACGGATCTCAACGCCATAGAAGAGGCGCAGGCCATTAACGCGCTGATGCAGCAATGCGGCCTTACGCAGGAACAGGCTGCGCAGAGACTGGGCAAGAGCCGTTCCGCCGTGGCGAACCTGCTGCGGCTGCTCTCCCTGCCGGAGGGTGTGGCGCAAATGGTGGTCTCCGGCGAGCTGAGCGAGGGCCATGCGCGCGCTCTACTCGGCGCGCCGAGCGTGGGAGACATGGTCTCTCTCGCAGAGAAGGTCGCGGCGAACGGGCTCAATGTGCGTCAGACCGAGACGCTGGTCAAGAACTATCGTCAAGGCCTGCCCGAGCGCGAGGAGAAACCCCGCTGTGCGGAGCTTTCGCTGGTGGAGGAAGCTGCGCGCATGCGGTTCGGCACCAAAGTCACGATTTCTGGCAATGAAAAGAAGGGTAAACTCATCCTGCATTACAGCAGCCCGGAGGATCTGGAGCGGATCTACGAACTGCTGAAACAATAATAGATAGAGCACATGATGCGGCGTCTCTGTTTCACGTGAAACAGAGACGCCGTACTTTTATATGAAAAAACTGCATATAGTTTAACAGGAATGGTCATTGACATTTGGTTAGCGATGACTTATCATGTAAGCATAGGCTAACAGTTCCGGTTAGCCCAATTTGTTCCATTGAAGTTAGCTTATACTAACATGGAGAGGAAGCGAACACAAAATGACGCTGGACCAACTGAAGGTCGGGGGGCATGGAACCATCACATCGGTGGGCGGAGAGGGTGCGCTGCGCCGCAGACTGCTGGACATGGGGCTGACGCCCCGCACGCGCGTGATGGTGCGCAAAGTCGCGCCTATGGGCGACCCCATCGAGCTGAATCTGCGCGGATATGAGCTCACCATCCGTCTGGAGGACGCACAGAAGATCGGGATCACGGAGGAAGAAGCATGATTATTGCACTGCTGGGCAATCCGAACTCGGGCAAGACGACGCTGTTCAACCAGCTGACGGGCAGCAAGCAGCACGTGGGCAACTTCCCCGGCGTCACGGTGGAGAAAAAGGAGGGCAGCATCCGCGGGCAGAAGAACCTGACGCTGGTGGACCTGCCGGGCATCTATTCGCTGTCGCCATACACCGCCGAGGAGGTGGTGACGCGGGACTTTCTGCTCGTTGACAAGCCGGAGGCCGTGATCAACATCGTGGACGCGACGAACATCGAGCGCAACCTGTACCTGACGCTGCAGCTGATGGAGGTGGGTGTGCCGGTGGTGGTGGCGCTGAACATGATGGATGAGGTGCGCGCAAACGGCGATACCATCGACGTGCAGCAGCTCAGCCGCAACCTGGGCATCCCCATCGTGCCCATATCCGCCGCGAAAAACGAGGGCTGCGACGAGCTGGTGCAGCGCACCATCGAGGTGGCGAACCAGAAGGAGCGCCCGCGCGGCCTGGACCTGTGCCAGGGCGAGGTGCATCGCGCGGTGCACTCCATCGCGCACATCATCGAGGAGGAGCTGAAGAAAACCGGCCTGCCCGCGCGCTATGCCGCCACCAAGGTAGTGGAGGGCGACCCCATCACGCTGGGCAAGCTGCAGCTGAGCGACAGCGAAAAGGGCATCGTGGAGAAGATCGTCACGGAGATGGAGCACAACCTGGGCACCGACCGCGAAGCGGCGCTGGCGGACATGCGCTATGAGTTCATCGCGAACGCCTGCAAGGACGCGGTGAAGAAAAATGGCAACTCCCGCGAGATGCAGCGCTCCATCCGCATCGACAACGTGCTAACGAACAAATACCTGGGCATCCCGATCTTCCTTGCGGTGATGCTGCTGGTGTTCTACCTGACCTTCAACGTGATCGGCGGGCCGCTGTCCGACCTGCTGTCCATGGGCATCGACTGGGTGACGGGGCTGCTGGACCGCGCGCTGACGGGCATTGGCATCAACGAGGCGGTGCACTCGCTGCTCATCGACGGCGTGTGCATGGGCGTGGGCTCGGTGCTGTCCTTCCTGCCCACGATCGTGACGCTGTTCTTCTTCCTGTCGATCCTGGAGGACAGCGGCTACATGGCGCGCGTGGCGTTCGTGATGGATAAGCTGCTGCGCAAGATCGGGCTGTCGGGGCGGTCCTTCGTGCCCATGCTGATCGGCTTTGGCTGCTCAGTGCCCGCCATCATGGCCACCCGCACGCTGGCCAGTCAGCGCGACCGCAGGATGACCATACTGCTGACGCCCTTCATGTCCTGCTCGGCCAAGCTGCCCATCTACGCCACCTTTACCGCGGCCTTTTTCCCGGACAAGGCCCCGCTGGTGCTGATCCTGCTATACGCGGGCGGCATGGCGGTGGGCATACTCTACGGCCTGCTGCTGAAAAACACGCTGTTCCGCGGCAATCCCGTGCCCTTTGTGATGGAACTGCCCGCCTACCGCATGCCGGGCGCAAAATCCGTGCTCATCCACATGTGGGAGAAGGCCAAGGACTTCCTGGTCAAGGCGTTTACCATCATCTTCATGGCGTCCATCATCATCTGGGTGCTGCAGAGCTTTGATTCCAGGCTGATGATGGTGGAGGACGGCAGCCGCAGCATGCTCGCCGTCATCGGCCGGTTCATTGCGCCCATTTTCAAGCCCCTGGGCTTTGGCGAGTGGATCCCCGCTACCGCGCTGCTGACGGGTCTTTCCGCAAAGGAGGCCGTCGTGTCCACGCTGGCGGTGCTGACCAATGTCTCCGACGTATCGCTGCTGCCCGCGGTGCTGGCGCAGACCTTCACGCCGCTTGCCGCCGCGTCCTTCCTCACGTTCACGCTGCTGTACATGCCCTGCTTTGCGGCGGTTGCGGCGGTCAAGCGCGAGCTGGGCGGCGCAAAGTATGCCGTGGCGGCAATGGCAGCGCAGTGCGGCGTGGCCTGGATCGTCGCCTGCCTGGTCTATCAGATCGGCCGGCTGTTCATAGGAGGCTGACGGCATGGGCTTACTGGACTGGATGATCCTGCTGCTGCTCGCGGCGGCCGCCGTGGGCGCAGGCTGTGCGCTGCATAAAAGAAAGGGCGCGGGCTGCGACGGCAACTGCGCCTGCTGTTCCCACTGCCGGCACGAAAAGTGAACAAACCCGCCTGCGGAGCGCTTTGGCTCCAAAGGCGGGTTTTTGATTGCGCTTGACGCAGAGGCGGCGCGTGTGCTATACTGCCTACGTGGTTAGCGATAACTAACTAAACATAGGGAGGGAAAACGATGTCCATCGTCATCATAGGGGGAAACGAGTGCATGGCCTGCCGCTACCGCGAGATCTGCGGCGGGTATGGGCACGAGGCCAAGGTATTCTGTAAAATGCGCGACGGCATCCGCTGCAGGATGGGCAGCCCGGACCTGGTGATCCTGTTCACCGCTACGGTGTCGCACAAGATGGTGGAGATGGCGCTGCGCGAGGCGAAGCGCTGCAATGCGCCGGTAGCACGGTGCCACAGCAGCAGCGCCTCTGCGCTTAAGAGCCTGCTGGAAGCACAGGCGGCTGCCTGTACGGCGCCCGCAGGCTGAGCGGCGGACAATCGGTTAGGGGAATCCCGGGAAGGGAAAAGAGCGGCCGGACGTCCGCCGCCCGATTTCGCCGCATGATTCGAGCTGGACTTATCCGTCCTGCTATGTGCGGAAGGAGAATACCCTCTCCAGCGCCACGGCTGTGCCCGTCTCGGGGTCAAAATCCATCACCATCACGTCGCGCATGTATTCATTCCAGCGGTCCACTACGGGGCTCTCGGCCTGAACCTTCGCGGCGTAGGCAGCGCCCTTTTCACATTCGTAGTAGCCGAACAGCTCGTCGCCGCAGCGCCAGATGGTGTAGTTGACAATGCCCGCCCGCGCAAGCGTCTCCTTCATCTCTGGCCAGATCTCGTCGTGACGGCGAACGTATTCGTCCCGCATGCCGGGCAGCAGCGTCGCCTTCCAGGTGCACTTTTCCATGCTTTACAACCTCCTTGAAATGGGGTATCCTTAACAGCAGGATAGCAGGAATTGCACCGTCTGACAAGGGGGAGGCGAGAAAATGGAGCTGATCTGGGACTTTGACGGCACGCTGTTTGACACCTATCCGCTGATGGCGGACAGCCTGCGCCGCGCGATGCTGGAGGAGGGCCACGACGTGCCCGTGCAGGATATCCGCGCCCGCATGGCGGTGACGCTGAGCGACGCGGTTGCGCACTACAAGAGCACGCTGGGCATCACCGAGGACACGATGGAGCGCTACCGGCACGTCATGTATGCGCAGGGCTGGCGGGCGGCGCGGCCCTTTGCGGGCGCGGAGGACGTGTGCGCCCGCGTCTGCCGGGAGGGCGGACACAACCATCTTTGCACGCACCGGGGCGTGACGGCCAGGAAATACATGGAGGCGTGGGGGCTGGATCGCTACTTTTCCGTGTACGTCACAGACGAGGACGGCCTGCCGCGCAAGCCCGCGCCCGACATGGTGCGGCGCGTGCTGGAGACGACCGGTCGCCCGGCGCAGGAGTTTTGGATGATTGGCGACCGGGAGCTGGACATACTGGCGGCGCAGGCGGCGGGCGTGCGCGGGTGCCTGTTTACACAGGGGCGGGAGAACGTGGTTACCGCCGCGGAATACCAGGTGTCAAGGCTGGAGGATCTGTTTGAGATCATGAAATAGGAGGATTGCATCATGAAGGAGATATTTGACCGCGTGAGCGTGAGAAAGTATGAGGACAGGCCTGTGGAGCAGGAAAAAATCGAGCGGCTGCTGCGCGCGGCGATGGCGGCGCCCTCCGCAGGCAACCAGCAGCCGTGGGCGTTCTGCGTGGTGCGCGACCGCGCCGTGATAGACGCGCTGGCGGCGACCAGCCCCTACGCAAAGCCCGTGCTGGGCGCGCCGCTGTGCATCGCGGTGCTGTGCAGGCAGAGCGGGCTGCGCTTCCCCGAATACTGGGAGCAGGATCTGGGCGCGAGCACGCAGAACCTGCTGCTGGAGGCGGAGCACCTGGGCCTTGGCGCGGTGTGGATGGGCATTGCGCCGCTGCCCGAGCGCATGGAGGGCGTAAAGCGCGTGCTGGAGCTGGGCGACGAATACAAGGCCTTTGCGCTGGTCGCGGTGGGATACCCTGCCGAGCGCCAGCCGAAGCACGACCGCTATGACCCCGCGCGCGTGCTGTGGAAGTGAACACAGATTCCATGCAAATAAAGCGAGGACTTTGTGATTCTGTGCGCCCAGGGTCAGGCTTGTGCTCGGCGGACACCTCATCAGTCAGCTGCGGCTGACAGCTTCCCCTCAAGGGGCAGCCCAGCCTGTCAAAAAACAGGCATGTGCTCCCCGGGGAGGAATGAAGGGGCCGCAGCCCCTTCATCGTCACTCCGCAGGCGGGGGGGTGTACCCCGCCGAGGAGCGATTTTCTGTACGCTAGGAAAGAATAAGCTGGACGAAGCCTCTGTTTCCGCCGTTCTTAATCCATAGGCAGATGGAAAATCGCTTCCGATACAGAAAAATTCGTGTGCGGCAAGGCCGTGCGCGAATTTTTCTGCAATTCGAAAAAGATGAGAATTCATCTTTTTCGAGCCTGTCGACTTTGTCGACAGGCTGAGCTTCCCCTCAAGGGGAAGCCAGAGGATGCGCAATGCTCTACGTTATTTGACAGAAAAAGGAGGACTGAAAACAGCCCTCCTTTTTCATGTGAAACATTCAGTAGATGTTGTGCTGGCTCATGTAGTCGTAGAGCTTCTTGCCATGCTCCTGCTCTTCCTTCTGGATGTGGTTGAGCGCATCGCGCATACCGGCGTCCTTGAACTCGAAGATGGCGGTGTTGTAGGCCGAGGAGACGTGCTTCTCGGTGGAGAGCAGGTCCTGGCACAGGTATTCGTCCTGCTTGGAGGCCTTGGTGGAGGACGGGGCGGGCTGCTGCGCCTGCTGACCGCTTTGCTGTGCCTGCTGCTGGGCGTTCATCTGCGGCACCGTGCCCTTGGACATCTGCTGGAGCGTGTTGTAGTGCTGCTGCTCGGTCTGGCCGAGGGTCTGGCACAGGGTCTTCAGCGCGGGGTCGTCGGCCTTCTGGGCGTACTGGCTGTACTTTTCGATGCACAGCTGCTCCTGCGTCATCATATCCTGCAGGAGCATGGTTTCCTTCTGGGACAATATCATGTTTGATCACCTCGCAGCTAGTGTGCGCTGCGGGGGCTTTTTTATGCGCCGAAGAACAGCGCTTCGCCGTCGTTGAGGCGGCGGAGCGTGACATCGTGCTGCCGCTCGTACTCCTGCGCGCTTTCCTCGAAGCGGTCAAAGCGCGTCAGAAATTTTGAATAATGCGGCAGGATCTCGCAGTCGCAGAGGAACAGGCCGGTTTTGTCGGTCAGACCTACATCGTTATTCATCTCCGGGGTGAAGGCGTCGATGATCGCGATGGAGGGCGTGAGCACGAGCGCGCCCGCGCTGACGCCGATGAGCGTGCCCTTGGTGGACAGCTCGCGCAGGGGCTGCGCAAAGCCGTGGGTGCGGATGGAATGCAGCAGGTAGTAGGGATTGCCGCCGATGAGCATGGCTGCGTCGTAGGCGGTCAGGTCGGCGGGGGATTGCTCGTCAAAATCGAACAGTTCGACGCCGGATGCGCCGCAGGCGAGCAGCTCCCTTGTGTGGCGGGGGATGTTTTTGTCATTTTGTTTGAAGCCCACCGATGCGGTGGTCACGAGGGCGCAGCGCTTGCCGGTGAGATGAGGAGTTACACGGTCGAGGAGGTGCTGCGAGGTCAGGCCGTTGGAGGTGAGGATGAGCATGAGGATGCTCCTTTCTGCCGGAAGTGCGCGCGCAGCCGGGGGCCCGGCGCCCGCCCGGGGGCGGGGCCGGGCCCCCCCCCCC
>JAXEXP010000038.1:0-20766 GCA_034113365.1 Candidatus Spyradocola sp. | reverse complement strand
CCGTCCATCTGGGCAGCGCCGGTGATCATGTTCTTGACGTAGTCGGCGTGGCCGGGGCAGTCGACGTGCGCGTAGTGGCGCTTGTCGGTCTCGTACTCGACGTGCGCGGTGTTGATGGTGATGCCGCGGGCCTTCTCTTCGGGGGCCTTGTCGATCTCATCGTAGCGCATCGCGGTGGCTTCGCCCTTCTGGGACAGAACCATGGTGATGGCAGCGGTCAGAGTGGTCTTGCCATGGTCAACGTGACCGATGGTACCAATGTTAACGTGAGGCTTGGTGCGTTCAAACTTAGCCTTACCCATTGTAAATACCCTCCATTACGGATTATGGTTTTAGGATGATGGGCGGGGTGCGCAGCCCGCGCGCTCCGCCCGTTGCCTGTTCTTTACTTCTTGCCCAGTACCTTCTCAGCGATGTTCTTGGGCACCTGCTCGTAGCAGTTGAACTGCATGGTGTAGTTGCCGCGGCCCTGCGTGGTGGAACGCAGCGCGGTGGCGTAACCGAACATCTCAGCCAGCGGGACGATGGCGTCGATGACCTGGGAGCCGTGACGGTTCTCCATGCCCTCGATGCGGCCGCGGCGGGAGTTGATGTCGCCGATGACGTCGCCCATGTAGTCCTCGGGCACGACGACCTCCACCTTCATCATGGGCTCCAGCAGAGCGGGAGCGCCCTTGGCCATGGCATCCTTGAACGCCATGGAGCCGGCGATCTTAAACGCCATTTCGGAGGAGTCGACGTCGTGGTAGGAGCCGTCGATGACCTTGGCCTTGAAGTCCATGACCTCGTAGCCGCCCAGGATGCCGTTCTTGGCGGCCTCCTGAATGCCCTGGTTGATGGGCTCGATGAACTCCTTGGGGATGGAGCCGCCGACCGTCGCGTTCTCGAACTGGTAACCCGCGCCGGGCTCCAGGGGAGAGAACTCCACGATGCAGTGACCGTACTGGCCGTGACCGCCGCTCTGGCGGACGAAACGGCCCTCGGCACGGGGCACGACCTTGGTGATGGCCTCGCGGTAGGAAACCTGCGGCGCGCCGACGGTGGCTTCCACCTTGAACTCGCGCTTGATGCGGTCCACGATGATCTCCAGGTGCAGCTCGCCCATGCCGGCGATGATGGTCTGGCCGGTCTCCTGGTCGGTGTATGTCTTGAAGGTCGGGTCCTCCTCGGCCAGGCGCATCAGCGCCATGGTCAGCTTCTCCTGACCGGCCTTGGTCTTGGGCTCGATGGCCACGCGGATAACGGGCTCCGGGAACACCATGGACTCCAGCACGACGGGATGGTCCTCGTCGCACAGGGTGTCGCCGGTGGTGGTGTCCTTAAGGCCAACGGCAGCGGCGATGTCGCCGGCGTAGACCTTTTCGATCTCCTGGCGATGGTTGGCGTGCATCTGCAGGATGCGGCCAAAGCGCTCGCGCTTGCCCTTGGTGGAGTTGAACACGTAGGTGCCGGCCTCACGGGTACCGGAGTACACGCGGAAGAACGCCAGCTTGCCCACGAAGGGGTCCGCCATGATCTTGAAGGCCAGGGCGGCAAAGGGCTCCTCATCGGAAGAGGGACGGGTGGTTTCCTCCTCGGTGCCGGGGATCACGCCCTTGATGGCGGGAACGTCCAGCGGAGAGGGCATGTAGTCCACGATGGCGTCCAGCAGCTTCTGCACGCCCTTGTTGCGGTAGGAAGTGCCGCACAGCACGGGGACGAACTTGTTCTCGCAGGTACCCTTGCGGATGGCGGCCTTCATCTCGTCGATGGTCAGCTCTTCGCCCTCCAGGTACTTCTCCATCAGCTCGTCGTCCAGCTCGGCGACCTTCTCGATCAGCTCGGCGCGGTACATCTCGACCTGCTCGGCCATGTCCTCGGGGATGGGCTCGTCCTCCTGATGGTTGCCAAGGTCATCGGTGTAGATGTAGGCCTTGTTCTCCACCAGGTCGACCAGGCCCTGATAGCTGGCCTCCACGCCGATGGGCAGCTGGATCGGCACGGCGTTGCAGTGCAGACGCTCGTGGATCATGTCCAGCACGTTGTAGAAGTCGGCGCCCATGATGTCCATCTTGTTGACGTAAATCATGCGGGGAACGCCGTAGGTATCCGCCTGATGCCACACGGTTTCAGACTGAGGCTCGACGCCACCCTTGGCGCACATGACGGTGACCGCACCGTCAAGGACACGCAGGGAACGCTCAACTTCAACCGTAAAGTCGACGTGCCCGGGAGTGTCGATGATGTTGATGCGCTTGCCCTTCCAGTGGCAGGTGGTCGCAGCGGAGGTGATGGTGATACCGCGCTCCTGCTCCTGCGCCATCCAGTCCATGGTCGCGGTGCCTTCGTGGGTCTCGCCGATCTTGCGGTTCACACCCGTGTAGTACAGGATGCGTTCCGTAGTGGTGGTCTTGCCCGCGTCGATATGCGCCATGATACCAATATTTCTGGTATTTTCCAAAGAATACTCTCTGTTAGACACAGTCGTATATCCTCCTTTCGGCAGTAGTTGAGCTGCCCTGCATCAAAGATACAAAGCAGTCAAGGAATTTGTGCATATTACCAACGATAGTGCGCGAAAGCCTTGTTGGCCTCGGCCATCTTGTGCATGTCCTCTTTGCGCTTGACAGCAGCGCCGGTGTTGTTGGACGCATCGATGATCTCGTTGCACAGGCGCTCGGCCTGGGTCTTCTCGCCGCGCTTGCGGGAGAACTCGACCAGCCAGCGCAGCGCCAGGGTCTGACGGCGCTCGGGACGGATCTCGATGGGGACCTGGTAGGTCGCACCGCCGACGCGGCGGGCCTTGACCTCGAGCACGGGCATGATGTTGTTCATGGCCGCCTCAAAGACTTCGGTAGCTTCCTTGCCGGTCTTTTCGGCAACGGACGCAAAGGCCTCGTAGCAGACCTTCTGGGCGGTGCCGCGCTTGCCGTCATACATCACCTGATTGATCAGCTTGGTGACGACCACGCTGCCGTAGATCGGATCGGGCAGCACTTCGCGCTTCGGTATGAATCCACGTCTGGGCATGGAATTTCCCTCCTTACTTACTTAACGCTTTTGCTCGATAGAGTGGGTACGAACGTAGGAACGTAGGCGGAGACAAGCCCTCTTGTGAGCGATTGCGACCCGGGGCGGCGCATTGCAACATACGCCATGCCCGGGACCGGAAGCGGTCGGCTCAGCATTCCGCACCCCTCCGGCTGTTCCAGGGCCAGAGGAATGAACCGGTTTCCCGGTCACCGTTTCAGGCGGGGCTCTTTATCCGTCCGTCATGCGGCCGTATTACTTCTTCGGGCGTTTTGCGCCGTAGAGGGACCGGGCCTGCATACGCTTGGCAACGCCGGCTGCGTCGAGCGTACCTCTGATGATGTGGTAACGCACACCAGGGAGGTCGCGGACTCTGCCGCCACGGATGAGGACGACCGAGTGCTCCTGCAGGTTGTGGCCGATACCGGGGATGTACGCGGTACCTTCAACACCGTTGGTCAGACGCACACGAGCGATCTTACGCATAGCGGAGTTAGGCTTCTTGGGGGTAAGAGTCTTGACCGACAGACACACGCCGCGCTTCTGCGGGCAGCTCTGCAAAATCGGGGACTTGGACTTATACGTTTTGTTCTCCCGACCCTTGCGAATCAACTGATTAATCGTAGGCACGGAAGCACCTCCTTCCAGATACTCTGTGATGATCTATCCAAAAAACGCCGCAACCCAATGGCATCTTTTGAAACAATATTGAAGGGTTTTTAGCGGGTCTCCCGAAGGAGCCCTGCGGCTGCGGAACCCACCGCAATGCCGCACATGCGCCCCAGCTCGTCCATCGAGTCCACCTGCACCACGGGCACGCCGTGCTGCCGGGCAAGGGGGAGCAGCTTTTCCTTAATGTGCTCCTGCGCATCGCCCGCTATGTACAGCGTGCTCACGCCGTCCACCGCCAGGAGCTTTAGGAGCTGTTTGGTTCCCACTACGCGACATCGGCCGTCGCGCAAATCAGTGTCCATTTTGTTCTTCAGACCTCCATGATCCATCAAAAACCGGGAAATGAGCAGACGAACACCATCATGTATTTTACCATCCGCTCATTTCTCTGTCAATGATTTCATCGAAACTTAATCGGATTTTTGCGCGGAATCTAAGGATTTTCCGCGCCGCTGCACAAAACCTCCCCGCGCCGGCCGGAGCTTTGGACGCGGGGAGGCAAAATGCGGTTTTGTTTCCAACCCTTACTCGGTCACGTTCTCGTGGATCTCCAGATTGTGGTAGCGCTTCATGCCGGTGCCGGCGGGGATGAGCTTGCCGATGAGCACGTTCTCCTTCAGGCCGATCAGCGGGTCGACGCGGCCCTTGATGGCGGCCTCGGTCAGCACGCGGGTGGTCTCCTGGAAGGAGGCGGCGGACAGGAAGCTCTCGGTGGCAAGCGACGCCTTGGTGATGCCCAGCAGCACGCGCTTTGCGATGGCGGGCTGGCCGCCGTTTTTGACGACCTCGTCGTTCTCGCGCTCGAACTGGAAGATGTCCACCAGCGAGCCGGGCAGCATGTCGGTGTCGCCGTTCTCCTCGATGCGCACCTTGCGCAGCATCTGGCGGACGATGACCTCGATGTGCTTGTCGCAGATGTCAACGCCCTGCATGCGGTAGGCGGACAGCACCTCGAGGGTGATGTAGGCCTGCACGCCCTTGACGCCCTTGATCTTGAGGATGTCGTGGGGGTTGACGGAGCCCTCGGTCAGCGCGTCGCCCGCGGCGACCTTCTGGCCCTCGCTGACGGCCAGGCGCGCGCCGTAGTTGATGGGGTAGCTCTGCGTCTCGCCGTCGTCGCCGACGATGGTGATCTCGCGCTTGTTCTTGTTCTGGCCGATGTGGACCGTGCCGCCGATCTCGGTGATGACGGCCATGCCCTTGGGCTTGCGCGCCTCGAACAGCTCCTCGACGCGGGGAAGACCCTGAGTAATATCGGCTGCCTGCGCAACGCCGCCGGTGTGGAAGGTACGCATGGTCAGCTGGGTGCCGGGCTCGCCGATGGACTGGGCGGCCACGATGCCCACGGCCTCGCCGATGTCCACGGGATCGCCGGTGGCCATGTTGGCGCCGTAGCACTTGGCGCACACGCCGGTCTCGTTGCGGCAGGTCAGCACCGTGCGGATGGTGACCTTCTTGACGCCCGCGTCGACGATCTTCTTGGCCAGCTTGTAGTCGATGTCCTGGTTGACGTCGCACAGCAGCTCGCCGGTGACGGGATGGAACACCTTCTCGGCGGCCACGCGGCCGTTGATGCGGTCCTCCAGCGTCTCGATGACCTGGCCGTTGGAGGTGATCTCGGTCACTTCCATGCCGCGCACGCGCTCGCCGCGGGAGGCGAAGCAGTCCTCCTCACGCACCACGACGTCCTGCGAGACGTCGACCAGGCGGCGGGTGAGGTAACCGGAGTTCGCGGTCTTAAGCGCGGTATCGGCAAGGCCCTTTCTGGCGCCGTGCGAGGAGGTGAAGAACTCCAGCACGGTCAGGCCCTCGCGGAAGTTCGCGCGGATGGGCAGCTCGATGATGTGGCCGGACGGGTCGGCCATCAGGCCGCGCATGCCCGCCAGCTGACGGATCTGGTTGATGGAACCACGCGCACCGGAGTTAGCCATCATGGTGATGGGGTTGAAGGTGTCAAGCGACGCCTTCAGCGCGTCGGTAACCTTGTTGGTGGTGTCGTCCCACACGGCGATGACGCGCTTGTAGCGCTCCTCGTCGGAGAGCAGACCCTCCTCGAACGCACCCTGGATCTCATCAATCTGTTCCTCGGCCTCATGCAGCAGCTGGGGTTTTTCCTTGGGCACCACGACGTCGGAGACGGCCACGGTGACCGCGCCCTTGGTGGAGTACTTGAAGCCCAGCGCCTTGATGCGGTCGCACATGGCGGAGCACTCGGTCACGCCGTGGACGCGGTAGCACGCGTGCACGATCTTGCCCAGCATCTTCTTGTCCACCACGCGGTTGATCTCCAGCTTGAACGCGTCCTCGGGCACGCTGCGCTCCACAAAGCCCAGATCCTGCGGGATGGCCTCGTTGAAGATGATGCGGCCGATGGACGTCTCGATGATCTTCTTGCGCGGCTCGCCGTCGATGACGCGGGTGATGCGCACCTTGATGCGGGCCTGCAGCGCGATCTCGCCCAGCTGATAGGCCATCAGCGCCTCTTCCTCGTCCATGAAGGCCTTGCCGTCGCCCTTGAAGGCCTTGGGGTGCTTCTTATCCTCGTCGCCCATGATGGTCAGGTAGTAAGCGCCGATGACCATGTCCTGCGAGGGCGAGACGACGGGCTTGCCGTCCTGGGGCTTGAGGATGTTGTTGGCCGCCAGCATCAGGAAGCGGGCCTCGGCCTGCGCCTCCATGGAAAGCGGGAGGTGAACGGCCATCTGGTCGCCGTCAAAGTCGGCGTTGTAAGCGGTACAGGCCAGGGGATGGAGTTTGAGCGCCTTGCCCTCGACCAGCACGGGCTCAAAGGCCTGAATGCCCAGGCGGTGCAGCGTGGGCGCGCGGTTGAGCAGCACGGGATGATCGTGGATGACGTCCTCGAGCACCTCCCACACCTCGGGCTTGACGCGCTCGACGATGCGCTTGGCGGCCTTGATATTGGGGGCGTAGCCGGAGGAGATCAGCTTCTTCATCACGAAGGGCTTGAACAGCTCCAGCGCCATGGTCTTGGGCAGGCCGCACTGGTACATCTTAAGCTCCGGGCCGACAACGATAACGGAACGGCCGGAGTAGTCCACGCGCTTGCCCAGCAGGTTCTGGCGGAAGCGGCCCTGCTTGCCGCGCAGCAGGTCGGACAGGCTCTTGAGCGCGCGGTTGCCGGGGCCGGTGACGGGGCGGCCTCTGCGGCCGTTGTCGATCAGCGCGTCCACGGCCTCCTGCAGCATGCGCTTTTCGTTGCGCACGATGATGTCGGGCGCGCCCAGCTCCAGCAGTCGTTTCAGGCGGTTGTTTCTATTGATGACTCTGCGGTACAGGTCGTTGAGGTCCGAGGTGGCGAACCGGCCGCCGTCCAGCTGCACCATGGGGCGCAGATCCGGCGGGATGACGGGCACCACGTCCATGATCATCCAGGAGGGCTGGTTGCCGGACTTGCGGAAGGACTCCACGACCTCCAGGCGCTTTACGGCCTTGACGCGCTTCTGGCCGGAGGCGTCCTTGAGCTCGGCGCGCAGCTCGGCGCTCAGCTTGTCAAGGTCGAGCTCAACCAGCAGCTGCTTGATGGCCTCGCCGCCCATCTTGGCAATGAAGGGCACCTTGGTGCCGTCGATGACGGGCAGGTCACGGTTTTCCTCCAGCGCCTTGCGGTACTCGGTCTCGGTCAGCAGCTGCTTGCGGATCAGGCCGGTTGCGCCGGGATCCAGCACGATGTAGGCGGCAAAGTAGAGCACCTTTTCCAGCGAACGGGGCGGAATGTCCAGCAGCAGCGCCATCTTGGAGGGAATGGCACGGAAATACCAGATGTGGGAAACGGGGGCGGCCAGCTCGATGTGGCCCATGCGCTCGCGGCGAACCTTGGCGCGGGTGACCTCGACGCCGCACTTGTCGCAGACGATGCCCTTGTAGCGGACGCGCTTGTACTTGCCGCAGTGGCACTCCCAGTCCTTGGTCGGCCCAAAGATGCGTTCGCAGTACAGGCCGTCCTTTTCGGGCTTGAGGGTGCGGTAGTTGATGGTTTCAGGCTTCTTGACCTCGCCTCTGGACCACTCGCGGATCTTATCCGGAGAGGCCAGACCGATCTTTATCGAATCAAAGTTGTTCAGCTCAAACAAAGAGGTCCTCTCCCTTCACTTCATCGAAAATCACAGGTCGTCGTCATCAAGCAATCCAAAGTCGCCGAAGTCGTCCGAAAGGATCTCCTCGAAGTTGTCGTCGTCCATGTCCAGCTTGTCGTCCAGCTCCAGTCTGTCGTCGTCCTCGGCCTCGATGATCTCGTCGTCCTCGCCCTCGGTGGACGCGCCCTTGAGCGCCTCTCTGCGGTCGTCGACGTTGGTCTGGCCCAGATCGCTGTCGTCGTCCTCCACCATTTCACCAAGCTCGATCTCCTCCTGACCGTCGGTCAGCACGCGGATGTCGAGCGCCAGCGCCTGCAGCTCCTTGATGAGCACCTTGAAGGACTCGGGTACGCCCGGCTCCGGGATGTTTTCGCCCTTGGTGATGGCCTCGTAGGTCTTGACGCGGCCCACCACGTCGTCGGACTTGACGGTGAGGATCTCCTGCAGCGTGTGCGCCGCGCCGTAGGCTTCCAGCGCCCAGACCTCCATTTCGCCGAAGCGCTGGCCGCCGAACTGCGCCTTGCCGCCCAGAGGCTGCTGGGTGACCAGGGAGTAGGGGCCGGTGGAGCGCGCATGGATCTTATCGTCTACCAGGTGGTGGAGCTTAAGCATGTACATGTAGCCGACGGTGACGCGGTTCTCGAAGGGCTCGCCGGTGCGGCCGTCGAACACCTGCGTCTTGCCGTCGCGGGGCAGGCCCGCCATCTCCAGGCAGTTGGCGATGTCCTCCTCGTTGGCGCCGTCAAAGACGGGGGTGGCGATGCGCCAGCCCAGCGCCATGGCGGCATAGCCCAGGTGGGTCTCCAGCACCTGACCGATGTTCATACGCGAGGGAACGCCCAGGGGGTTGAGCACGATCTGCAGCGGGGTGCCGTCGGGCAGGAAGGGCATGTCCTCCTCGGGCAGTATGCGCGAGATAACGCCCTTGTTGCCGTGGCGGCCGGCCATCTTGTCGCCCACGGAGATCTTTCTCTTCTGCGCGATGTAGACGCGCACCAGCATGTTGACGCCCGCGCCCAGCTCGTCCTTGTTCTCGCGGGTGAACACCTTGACGTCGACGATGGTGCCGTACTCGCCGTGCGGCACGCGCAGCGAGGTGTCGCGCACCTCGCGCGCCTTTTCGCCGAAGATGGCGCGCAGCAGGCGCTCCTCAGCGGTCAGCTCGGTCTCGCCCTTGGGCGTGACCTTGCCAACGAGTATGTCGCCCGAGCGCACCTCGGCGCCGATGCGGATGATGCCGCGGTCGTCCAGGTCGCGCAGCGCGTCCTCGCCAACGTTGGGGATGTCCGCGGTGATCTCCTCCGGCCCCAGCTTGGTGTCTCTGGCCTCGGTCTCGTATTCCTCCATGTGGATGGAGGTCAGGATGTCGTCCTTGACCATCTTTTCGCTGATCAGGATGGCGTCCTCGTAGTTGTAGCCCTCCCAGGTCATGAAGGCCATCAGCACGTTCTTGCCCAGCGCGATCTCGCCCTGGTCGGTGGACTGGCCGTCGGCAATGACCTGCCCCTTGACTACGCGCTCGCGGGCGTTGACGATGGGGCGCTGGTTGATGCAGGTGGACTGGTTGGAGCGGGTGAACTTGATGAGCTTGTGGGTATCGCGCACGCCGTCGTCGCCGCGGATGATGATCTGGTCGGCAGACACCTTTTCCACGATGCCGTCGCGCTTGGCCAGGATGCACACGCCGGAGTCGCACGCGGCGCGGTACTCGATGCCGGTGGCGACCACGGGCGCGTCGGTGGTCAGCAGCGGCACGGCCTGGCGCTGCATGTTGGCGCCCATCAGGGCGCGGTTGGCGTCGTCGTTTTCCAGGAAGGGGATCATGGCCGAGGCCACGGACACCAGCTGCTGGGGCGAGACGTCCATGTAGTCGATCTGGTTGCGGTCGATCTCGACCGTGTCGTCGGAGGAACGCGCGGTGACGCGCTCGTTGACGAACCAGTGGTTCTCATCCAGAGGCTCGTTGGCCTGGGTGATGATGTAGTCCTCTTCCTCGTCGGCGGTCATGTAGCGCACCTCGTCGGTGACGCGCTTGTTGACCTGGTCGACTCTGCGGTAGGGGGCCTCGATGAAGCCGTAGCGGTTGACGCGCGAGTAGGTCGCCAGCGCGCCGATCAGGCCGATGTTGGGGCCTTCAGGCGTCTCGATGGGGCACAGGCGCGAGTAGTGCGAGTGGTGAACGTCGCGAACGTCCATGGAGGCGCGGTCGCGGTTCAGGCCGCCGGGGCCCAAGGCCGAGGTGCGGCGCTTGTTGGTAAGCTCGGCCAGCGGGTTGGGCTGGTCCAGGAACTGGGACAGCTGCGAGGAGCCGAAGAACTCCTTGATGGCGGAGGACACGGGGCGGATGTTGATCAGCTGCTGGGGGGTCACGGCGTCCAGATCCGTGATGGCCATGCGCTCGCGCACCGTGCGCTCCAGGCGGGACAGGCCGATGCGCACCTGGTTCTGCAGCAGCTCGCCCACGGAGCGCAGGCGGCGGTTGCCCAGGTGGTCGATGTCATCGCAGCGGCCGATGCCGTAGTTCAGGCCGATGCAGTAGCTCATGGAGGCCACCACGTCGTCCACATAGATGTGCTTGGGGATCAGGTTGTCCAGATTCTGACGGATGGCGGCCTTGAGGGCCTCCTCGTCGGGGTTCTCCTCCATCAGCGCGCGGAGCGTGGGGACGTGCACCTTCTCGGTGATGCCCACCTCCTCGGGGTCAAAGGAGAGGAACGCGGAGGCGTCGGCAAAGTTATTGCCCAGAACCTTGATGTCCTTTGCGCCCTTTTCGGTCTCCACGCGCAGCACCACGCAGTTGATGCCGGCGTTCTGGATTTTCTCGGCCAGCTCGCGGGAGATGGTCTGGCCCTCGGCCGCCATCACCTCGCCCGTGTCGGGGTTGACCACGTTCTGCGCGGCCACGCCGCCCGCGATGCGCGCGGACAGCGCCAGCTTCTTGTTGAACTTATAGCGGCCGACCTTGGCAAGGTCGTATCTCTTGGGGTCAAAGAACAGGCCGTTGACCAGAGAGTTGGCGGTTTCAACGGTCGGCGGCTCGCCGGGGCGCAGCTTCTTGTAGACCTCCAGCAGGCCCGCGTCCACGCTCTTGGCGGTGTCGCGCTCGAGGGTGGCCAGCAGGTGCTCCTCGCTGCCCAGCAGCTCGAGGATCTCGTTGTCGGTGCCGTAGCCCAGCGCGCGCAGCAGCACCGTCATGGGCAGCTTGCGCGTGCGGTCGATGCGCACCCACATCACGTCGTTGGAGTCGGTCTCATACTCCAGCCAGGCGCCTCTTCCGGGGATGACGGTGGTGGCAAACAGGTTCTTGCCCGTCTTGTCGATGGTCTTGGCGTAGTAGACGCCGGGGGAGCGCACCAGCTGCGAGACGATGACGCGCTCGGCGCCGTTGATGATGAAGGTGCCCGAGTCGGTCATCAGCGGGAAGTCTCCCATAAAGACCTCCTGCTCCTTGATCTCGCCCGTCTCCTTGTTCATCAGGCGGACATTGACGCGCAGGGCGGTGGCGTAGGTGTAGTCGCGCTCCTTGCAGCGCTCCACCGTATACTTGGGGGTCTCATCGAGAGAATAGTCGGTGAACTCCAGCACGAGATTTTCCGAAAAGTCGGTAATGGGAGAAATGTCTCTGAGCACCTCGCGGAGATCTTCCTTCAGAAAGCGTTCGTAAGAGTTCTTCTGCACCTCGATCAGATTGGGCATTTCCAGGACTTCTTCGATCTTGGAAAAACTCATTCGCGTGCGCTTTCCCATCTGAACCGCATGAACCATGTAAGCACTCACCTCTCCTGATGTATTGAGCCTGTGGGGACTTGTGGGGAACCTGACCTCGCCTTGACTATTTTTTCCAAACCCGGAAAAACATATTGCATTTCCAGTCAAAACGTTGTACAATACTGCATGTAGTCGGTTCGGTGGGCGAAAACGCGCACTTTACCGCATTATGCAGATTATAATTTTACCATGCCTGCCCCCCACCGTCAATCAACGTGGGCGTTTTTTTTACCCAAAAATCCGCTCTTTGTGTAAACAATTTGAAAACTCACTTGACAGACGCCATTCAAGTGTGATATTAATGTTTTATTTATGTTAAACTTTGATTAACGCTAACGTGTGTTCGGTTTTAATCCTGTTTTGGGAGGTCTTATCGCCATGCGACAAAACGTAGTTCGCTTCATCAGGAAGGAGCCTGTGCTGTGCATCGCGGCGCTGTGCGCAGCTGTTTCCTGCTGTTTTGCGCCGCCGTCGGCTGCATATTTATCGTATATCGACTGGCGGGTGCTGGGGCTGCTGTTCTGCCTGATGGCGGCGGTGGCGGGGCTGACGCGCGCCGGGCTGATGGAGCGCCTGTCGCACGCGCTGCTGAAGAAGGCGGGCACGCAGCGCGCTTTGGTGCTGCTGCTGACGCTGCTGTGCTTCTTCTGCTCCATGGTGATGACCAACGACGTGTCGCTGGTAGCCTTCGTGCCGCTGACGCTGCTGCTGCTGACCCGCGCAGGCCTCACGCGCCTGACCATCCCGGTCGTGGCGCTGGAAACGGCAGCGGCAAACCTGGGCAGCGCCCTGACGCCCGTGGGCAATCCGCAGAATCTCTACCTTTATTCCGCCTATCAGCTCACGCCCGGCGAGTTCTTCTCGGTGACGGGGCCGCTGTGCGCGGTGTCGCTGGTGCTGTGCGTAGCCGCGGCGCTGTGCGTGCGGGCAAGGAGCCGCGTGACGGTGCAGGCGGACGCGCCCGCGCCTCTGGACGGCAAGCGCCTCGCACTCCACGGCGCATTGCTCGCGCTGTGCATCGCAACGGTGTTCTCGCTGGTGGACTGGCGGCTGACGCTGGCGGTCGTGGCGGCATGCCTGCTGCTGTTCGACCGGCAGATCTTCCGCCGCGTGGACTACGCGCTGCTGGCGACGTTCGCGTGCTTCTTCCTGTTCTCGGGGAACCTGGCGTCGCTGCCGCCCGTGCGCGCCCTCCTCACCTCCCTGATGGAAAAGAGCGCGTTCTTCGCGTCGCTGCTGGCCAGCCAGGTGATCTCCAACGTGCCCGCGGCGCTGCTGCTCTCCCCCTTTACGGACGACGCCCGCGCGATGCTGCTGGGCACGGACGTGGGCGGCCTGGGCACGCTGGTGGCCTCGCTCGCCTCGCTGATCTCCTACAAATATTACGCCCGCAGCGAGGGCGCAAACAGCGGCCGCTACCTCCTCTGGTTCACGGCGCTCAACCTGCTGCTGCTCCTCCCCCTCATCGCGCTGTCGCTGCTGCTGTTAGCCTGAAAACCTTTGGCTTCCCCTTGAGGGGAAGCTGCCGCCCGCAGGCGGCTGATGAGGTGTCCGTCTCCTCCATTCTCCCCCCCAATAAGCGTCCATTCCCACCTCCGGCGAAATACGCGCCGGATTTTTTCTTTTTCCAAAAACCTCCCGCGCGCCCCGACTGTCTAACAGGCGACCGGTCAGAAGAAAGGAGCTGAAAACGCCCCATGACGGACGAGGAATTCACACAGCGCATCACGGGCATGACGCAGACGCTGTTCCGCGTGTGCTACGCGCAGCTGCGGCAGGACTGCGACCGCGAGGACGCCGTGCAGGAGACGCTGCGCAAATGCTGGCAGAAGAGAACGCAGCTGCGAGACGACCGCTATATGCAAACCTGGGTCATCCGCGTGCTGCTCAACGAATGTCACGACATCCAGCGGCGCTCCAGGCGCACCCAGCCCGTGGACGACATTCCCGAGCGCGCAGCGACCCCGCAGCCCATGGCAAACACCCGCGTCCACGACGCGCTGCTGCAGCTGGACGAGCGCCTGCGCATGCCCATCGTGCTGCACTACATGGAGGGGTACTCGGTATCCGAGGTGGCCTCCGTGCTGCGCGTGCCGCAGGGCACGGTCAAGACCCGTCTGCGCCGCGGGCGCGAGCAGCTCCGCCAACTGCTCAACCGACAAAAACGGGAGGTGTACTTCAGTGAGACCCTTGGATGAACTGCGCTCCGCGTTCCCGGAGCCCGACGAACACTTCAAAGCCTGCATCCGCCGCACGCTGGATGACCTCTCCGTTCCGCCCGAAAGGAGGATCATCCCCATGAAACACGGAAAAATCAGCAGCAAGGCCCGCATCGGCGCGCTCATCGCCGCCGCAACGCTGGTGCTGACCACCATCGCCGCCGGCGCCGCCGCCATCCACTACAACGTGTTCGACTTTCTGAACCCCATCCAGGCCCAGCCCCTGCCCGAGGCCACCCAGCTCGTGCAGACGCCGCAGGCCACCGCGCAGGCCGCGCAAAGCTCCGTCAGCTTCTCGGTGCGCGAGGCGCTCTACGACGGCGTGCACGCCAATGTGCTCATCGCCGCCACCCCGCTGGACGACAGCGTGCTGCTGCTCCCCGCCGACGCCAACCCCGACGATTCCGTCGCCAACCTCGGCCTCGAGGGCACCCAGACCATCGCCCAGTACGCCGCCGAGCACGGCAAAACGAAGCTCTGCAGCCTGTCCGTGATCGATCAGGGCACGCTGAACGGCACCGATGGCTTCGTCGCCTTGATGGACTTCCGCATGGAGCCCGACGGCACGCTGGTCATCTGGGTCAGCAACGACCACAGCTCCGTCCAGCCGGGCGTCCCCGTCGAGCTGATCTGCACCGCCACCCCCGTGGACGTCCAGACCGGCGAGCGCGCCGCCGACGCCACCGAGCGCACCCCGCTCACCTTCACGCTGGACAACACCGCCGCAGATCCCCAGCAGCACACCTTCTCCACCCCCACCGTCTACGAGCACGCCGGCGTGACCATCCAGTCCGTCGAGCTCAAGAGCACCGCGCTGGGCCTGTACTACACCATCCACGGCAAGGTGACCGACCAGGCGGCCTTCGACGCGCTGGAGGACGGCCTGTTCTTCTGGTTCCTCGACGAGACCGGCGCCCAGCTGCCCGGCGCGGCGGCTGCCCCCGGCGGCTCGCTCACCTTCCCCGATGAAAACGGCGAATTCGTGCAGGAGGGCGCCCTGGCTCCCACCGAGACCCTGCCCGACTCCCTCACCATCGCCGCCATCAACCTCTGGGAGGACAAGACCATCCTCGACACCCACACCATCCGCTGACCCGCAAAAACGGCGCGGCTCCTGCAAAAATGCGCAGGGACCGCGCCGTTTTTCTGTTGTCAAAACACACCTACCGGCTCAGCGCGCGGGTGAGGGCCTCGGCCTGCTCGCGCTTCCAGGTGTGGGAGCCCAGCGCGGACAATTCGTCGCCGGTGAGCAGGAAGCGGCTGCGCAGGCCGCCGCGGTCAGCGGTGGCGTCCAGGTAGAGCCACTGGCCGTCGATGCGCGCGCAGTTCCACATGTGGTTTTCGCCATAATAGCTGCCCGTGACGTTGACGCAGGGGATGCCCGCTTTTTCCAGCAGCAGCTTCATCGCGTGCGCATAGCCGCCGCAGATGGCCGTGCCGTCGCGCAGCGCGCCCAGCGCCGTCTGCGACTCATAGGGCATGCTGCTGCGGTCGGCATAATACCGCTGGTCGTAGCGCACGTTCATCACGACGTAGTCGTAGAGCGCCTCGGCCTTCTGCCGCTGCGTCATGCCGGGCGTGATGACCGATGCGACCACCTCGTCCGCCAACCTGTCGGCCTCATCCAGCGCCTCCAGGCACTGGGCCATCGTGCAGTCCATCGGCACGCTGAAGGTGATGCGCGTGGCGTCGGCGCTCAGGCTGCACAGCACGTAGCCCCCGCCCACCTGCTGCAGCGCGCGGGCCATTTCATCCGGGTCGAGCGAAGGGTCGGTGATGCGCACGGACACGGGCGCTTCGCCAATGTTGTTCTCCGCCAGGTCGATCAGCGCGCTCAGGCTGTCCACCGCTTCGCCTGCAAAGCCCTCGGGGAACTGCCCCGTCTTGTAGGGCATGTAGTGCACCGTGCAGTTCAGCTGATCGCCCTCCGCCTCCACCGTCAGGTCGTAGGCGTAGCGCAGCTCGGGCAGGTCGGCCAGTATCTTGTAATACAGGTTTTTGACGTCCAGCGCCGGGTCGGCAAGGCCCGCGCCCGCGATGTCCATGGGCCGGGGCTGCTCCAGCGCCTGCATCGCGCGCGTCAGCTCGGCGCGGATGTCGTCGGGGGAGGCCGCCTTCAGCTCCTGTGCGGGCGTGGGCGTGGCAGCGGGCAGCAGCGTGGCCATCTGCGCGGTCTGCTGCGCGGGTTCGGGCGACGGGGTGGCCTCCGCCGCGGCTGAAGGGGCGGGCGTGGCGGTCAGCTCCACCGTGACGCCCTGCTGCGCGCAGCCCGCTGCCGTCAGCAGCAGCACTGCCAGGCCCAGCGCGCAGGCGCGGCGCGCAAGCCGTGTGTTCATGGGAATGTCATCTCCTGAAAATGCTTATGATTTCAAACCTTTTTTGCGGTTTGGCACCCATGATAGCACAAGGCCCCATCCCTGTCAATGCGGACATTTACGGGCGAATGATCTCCTCCACCAGCGCGTCGACATGGATGCGCAGCGTGTCCAGGCAGGGCACGGGCGAGGTTTCGTCGCTCAGCAGCAGCGGCAGCTCCGTGCAGCCCAACGCAACGGCCTCGATGCCCCGCTCGGCCTGTATGCGCGAGATGATGCGCACGAACCCCTCGCGCGTCTCCTCCCGCACCACGCCGTGCTCCAGCTCGTTCGCGATGTGCGCCTGCACCCACTCCCGCTCGGCCGCATCGGGCACGATCACGCGGATGCCCGCCCGCTCAAACGGCTCGCGGAAAAAGCTGCCCTCCATCGTAAAGCGCGTGCCCAGCAGCCCCAGCGTGCGCACGCCCCGCTGCACCGCGCAGCTGCACGCGGCGTCCACGATGCTCACCAGCGGCAAAGGCGCCCGCCGGGCGAGGTCGTCAAACACCACGTGCGGCGTGTTGGCCGACAGCGCGGCAAAATCGCACCCGCTTGCGGCCAGGCTGTCCAGCGCGCGCAGCAGGTATTCGGTCAGCGCATCATACTTTTGCTGCGCGCACAGCGAAAGCATCGTGAACACGTCTACGCTCTCGATGGTCAGCGGCGGAAATTCGTCGCGCCCCAGCCGCTGCTGCACGCCGTAGACGATGCCCTTGTAGTACGGCACGGTAGATACCGGCCCCATGCCGCCCACCAGTCCCAGCTTTTTCATCAAAAAAGCCTCCCTTCTTCCCGCAGGGCGCAGGGAATGGGAGGCTATATTCGACGCAGCGCGCGCCGTTTCCTTTAATCGGCGTACATCGCGCGGAATTCCGAGGGCGTCATGCCCTCCAGGCGTTTGAAGTTGTAGCAGAAGTAGCTGCTGTTCTCGATGCCCACCTTCTGCCCCACCTCGGAGATGCGGTACTCGGGGCGGATCAGGTAGCGCTTGGAGATCTGGATGCGCCGCTTGAGTATGTACTGGAAGGGACGCTCGCCCGTGCAGTCCTTGAACACCCGGCAGAAGTGCTGCGGCGTCAAGCTCATCTGCGCGGCCAGCTCCTCCAGCGTGATGACGTCGGACAGGTGCTCCTCGATGTAGTCCAGCACGGGGCGCAGCTTGGGCGCCTTGTGGTACTGCTGCAGCAGCTGCTCGCGCTTGATCATGTGGAACTCCGCCAGGATCCGGTAGACGTAGGGGCTGGCCTTGAGCTGGCCGAACACGTGGTCCGCATGCAGCTCGGTGAATATGTTCTTGAAGATGGCGTCAAAGCGCGTGGGGTCGGGCAGATCCACCACGCAGGCCTGCTCCAGGCCCAGGTTTTTCATGGTCACGTCCAGGCAGGTGCCGTCAAAGCACAGCCAGTTGGTGACCCATTCCTCGGTCACGGGCCAGTAGTCGTGCGGCACGTACTTGGGCAGCAGGAAGCAGGTGCCCGGGTGGATGTCGTAGGTGCGTCCGTCCACCTTGAGCTGCCCCTCGCCCTGCGCGCCGTAGATGATGTGGGTGTTGGTGTTGCCCTCGTCGCGCTTGCGGCGCGTCTGCCTCTGCGCCGAGCCGATGGCGTGAATGACAAAGGGAAGCTCCAGGTTGCTGTGGTTGGGAAACATGGCCTCCGGCTTCATGGCGCAACCCCCCCCTTTACTGCAGCTGCTGCGCTTCGTCCTGCGCCTGCATGCGCTTCATCTCGCGCATGGTGCCAAACACCAGCGGGATGCTCAGGCCCAGAGAGAGTATGTCGGCCACCATCTGGCTGATCTGCACGCCCAGCAGGCCGAGGATCTGCGGCAGGATGAGTATGGCGGGCACGAAGAACAGCCCGTTTCTGGACGCCGCCACGACCGAGGCGCGCACGGGCTTGCCGATGGTCTGCAGCAGCATGTTCGCGCCCACGATGAAGGCCGTGAAGGGATAGACGATGCACTGCAGCCGCAGCGACAGCGCGCCGATCCGGATGACCTCCAGGTCCTCCTTGCGGAAGATGGAGATGACCTGCGGCGCGGCGATGATGCCCACCGTGCAGAACACCACCAGCACGCAGAAGCCCAGCGTCACCGTGAACCAGAAGGCCTTGCGCACGCGGTCAAAGCGCCGCGCGCCGTAGTTGAAGCCGCACACCGGCTGGAAGCCCTGCCCAAGGCCGATGACCGCAGAGTTGGCAAACATCAGCACGCGGGTGACGATGGACATGCCCGCGATCGCCGCGTCGCCGTAGATGCCCGCCGCGTAGTTGAGGCAGATGGTCGCCACCGACCCCAGCCCCTGGCGGAACAGCGAGGGCGTGCCGCCGCGGATGATCTCCTTGTAGATGGCCCAGCTGGGCTTGAATTTCCTGGGATGGATGGCGATGTTGCCGCCGCGGGTGCAGCCGCACAGCAGCAGGCAGAAGGACACCGTCTGGCTGATGATGGTGGCCAGCGCCGCGCCCGATACGCCCATCTTCAGCACGAAAATGAACAGCGGATCCAGCGCGATGTTGAGCACCGCGCCCGCGCCCATGCCGATCATGCCGTAGAACGCGCTGCCCTGGAAGCGCAGCTGGTTGTTGAGCACCAGCGAGGCGCACATAAAGGGCGTGCCGATGAGTATGAAGCGCGCATAGTCCTTGGCGTACGGCGCGATGGTGGCCGTCGCGCCCAGCAGGTCCACCACGCCGCTTAAAAACAGCAGGCAGACCGCGCCGAACACCGCGCCCGCGATCAGCGCGGAAAAGAAGCCCGTGGTGGCCATGCGCCGCGCGGAGTCCACGTCGCCCTTGCCCAGCGCGCGGGAGATGTAGTTGCCCGAGCCGTGGCCGAAGGTGAAGCCCAGCGCCTGGATGATGCTCATCAGCGGGAACACCACGCCCACTGCCGCCGTGGCCGACGTGCCGATGCGCCCCACGAAAAACGTGTCCGCCATGTTGTAAAAGGATGTGATGAGCATAGAGATGATGGAAGGGATCGCCATCTCCATCACCAGCCCGGGAACAGGCTGTTCGGTCAGGTAGATGCGCTTCTCCTCCGGATTTGCGAAGGTTCTCAATTCTATACGCCCCCTTGCGTCTGTGAGTAATCGTTTACACTCATTATACATGAGCTTTTCTCAAAACGCAACCGTCCCCGGGGCGTGGAAAACGGCAAAAAAAGGCCAGATCCCGCCAATTTTTGTTTATTGTTGAAATGAATCGGATTTTGTGTTAAAATTAGCGCAATAAAGCCCACAGAAAGCGAGTCCCATTATGCTGTTTACCCGAAGCGACGGCCGCGTGGTGCGCACCATGCCCGCCATGCAGAAGATCATCCCCTACATCATGCGCTCCCGCGCCGCCTCCATCAACCTGTTCCAGCAGCGGCTGGACTGCGCCGGCATCGACAGCTACGTCACCGCGCACGAGGTGGACGGCCGCCGCACCATCTCCGCCATGCACATCATCATCGCGGCCATCGTGCGCACCATCGCCCAGCGCCCGCAGCTCAACCGCTTTGTGATGCACGGGCGCGTCTATGCGCGCAACGCCATCGTCATCAGCTTTGTCATCCACCGCTCGCTGCGCATCGAGGACGGCGGCACCACCATCAAGCTGACCTTTGACGGCACCGAGACGCTCAGGCAGATCGCCGCCCGCATCGACGAGACCATCGCCCGCGAGACGGCCTCCATGGACGTGCGCAACCCCACCGACGAGCTGGCCGAGTGGTTCATGCGTCTGCCCGCCTTCCTGCTGCGCCCCCTCATCGGCTTTGTGATGGGCCTGGATACCTACAACCTGCTGCCCGGCCCCGTGCTGGACGCCAGCCCCTTCCACGCGTCGGTGTTCCTGACGAACTTAAAATCCCTGGGCATCGACTCGGTCTATCACCACCAGTACGAGTTCGGCACCAACGGCCTGTTCCTGTCCATGGGCAAGGAGCAGCCCGCCGCCGTGGCCTGCGCCGACGGCACCGTGCGCGTGCGCCGCATGATGAACCTCAACTTCTCGCTCGACGAGCGCTTCTGCGACGGTCTCTACTTTGCCCGCTCCATCAAGCTGCTCAACAAATACCTCAAGGACCCCGCCCTGCTCGACACGCCGCCGGACCACGTCGAGCAGGACATGCCCTGACGATCCGTCACAAGAAAGGAGCCTCCCGCCATGGCCATCGACCTCAAAGCCAAAGCCGAAGAAATCGCAAAGAAGATCGCCTCCGACAAGGAGCTGCAAGCCCAGTTCCAGACCCAGCCCACCCAGGCCGTAGAAAAGCTGCTGGGCGTCGACCTGCCCGACGGCGCCGTGGAAAAGCTCGTCGAAGCCGTAAAGGCCCACTTGGCCGCCGGCAAGCTCTCCGACACGCTCTCCTCCCTCAAAAAATTCTTCTGATCACACACATGAAAAAGCCGCATCGCAGCCCCGCGATGCGGCTCAGCCTGTCGACAAAGTCGACAGGCTCGAAAAAGATGAAACCTCATCTTTTTCGAATTGCAGAAAAATTCGCGCACGGCCTTGCCGCACACGAATTTTTCTGTATCGGAAGCGATTTTCCATCTGCCTATGGATTAAGAACGGTGGAAACAGAGACTTCGTCCAGCTTATTCTTTCCTAGCGTACAGAAAATCGCTCCTCGGCGGGGTACACGCCCCCGCCTGCG
>JAXEXP010000037.1:0-21283 GCA_034113365.1 Candidatus Spyradocola sp. | reverse complement strand
GCTGGCGTCCCATGAGCTGTCGCAGCTGCTTCTTCTCCAACCCATAGCTGGATGCGATTTCTGCATACGTCTCTCCTTGCTCATGGCGGATCCTCACCAATTCTGTCAAGCCTTCTACCTTTGTGTATCTTCTTGTCATGCTAAAACCTCCTGTCGTAGTTTCTATTCTACAACAGGAGGTTTCTTTTTTCTATTGTCCGTTATCCGGGGAACAGTCCAGCGGTTTTTCTGCATTGTCCTTTTTATTTTCGCAGATACTTTTATCTGAGGGAGGTGCTGCGGGCATGATCGAGACGCGGGAGCTGGAAAAGGTGTATCGGAGCGGGCAGAACGTGGTGCGGGCGGTGCGCGGCGTGACGCTGGAGGTCAAGGACGGCGAATGTCTGGCCATCGTGGGGCCGTCGGGCAGCGGAAAGTCCACGCTGATGAATGTATTGGGCTGTCTGGACACGGCAAGCGGCGGCGAGTATCTGCTGGACGGGCAGAACGTGACGGGGCTGTCGCGCGACGGGCTGGCGCGGGTGCGCAACCGCAAGATCGGCTTTGTGTTCCAGAACTTCAATCTGCTGCCGCACCTGACGGCGGTGGAGAACGTGGCGCTGCCGCTGATGTACATGGGCGTGCCGCTGCGCGAGCGGCTGGAGCGGGCGGAGCAGGCGCTGGAGCGCGTGGGGCTGTACCTGCGGCGGGGGCATCTGCCGGCGCAGATGAGCGGCGGGCAGCAGCAGCGCGTGGCGATTGCGCGGGCGCTCATCACCGACCCGCCGCTGCTGCTGGCCGACGAGCCGACGGGCAACCTGGACAGCTGCTCGGGCGGGGAGATCCTGCGCTACATGCTGCGCCTCAACGAGCGCGGCTCGACGGTGGTGCTCATCACGCACGACGACGGCGTGGCGCGGCGTTGCGCGCGGCGCGTGGAGATGCGCGACGGCCTGTTGCGCCCCGTGGAGTGACAAAACCCTCCCGTCCTGCGTAAACTGCGCATGAGGGAGGGGTCGCCTATGGGGGACGTGACGGCGCGGGAGCTGCGGGAGATCCTGCTGTTGCTGCTGCTTGCGATGGAGCGCGGCAAACAGGAGGACAGCGCGCAGGAGCTTCTGCTGATGCTGCTGATGCTGGTGGCGCTGCAGGAGGAATAGCAAAGACGCAGGGGCGGCCGGTGTGCGCCTCTGCGTCTTTGCTGTCCCAAGAAAACCGAGGGCCTAAAGCTCATGGCTGTGCGCCAAAGGCGGATCGCAAAGCACGGCCGGAGCCGGTGGCCGTGCGCACGGATCGACGGGCCGGCATGGGGGCCCTTGCGGGGTCATTCTCACAATAGAGAACTTTTGCAGCGTTTTCCGCCTTGGATGATCTGCGGGAATGCTGCGCCGTCCAGGGCGTGCATCCTGACCGGCTTATACCATTCTATTTCCCTGGAGAGTACCTCCCTGCGGATCCCGGCTTGTCGGGCGTCAGTGGAGGAACAGCTTGATGATGTCCTTGGCCCAGCCCAGCGGCAGGGAGGCGGGGTGGGCGGCGTCGAGCAGGTCGCGGGCCTGCTGCAGCTGCGCGGCGGTGGGGTCGCCGATGACCTGCATCGCGCTGCCCACGGCGGAGGTTTTGCCCAGCGCGATGGCGGCCTGCGCGTGATCGCCCAGGGCGAAGGTGCGGCCGATGGCCAGCGCGCCCACGGAGCAGTCGCCCACGGCGATGGCGCCCAGCGACACGACACCCAGCGAGATGGCGCCCGCGCTGACCAGCCCCGCGCAGATGGCGCCCGCGGACAGCAGGCCCAGCGCGAACGCGCCGTAGGCGGCAAGGCCCAGCGACAGCGTGCCCAGCGAGAACACGCCCATCGACAGCAGCCCCACCGACACCACGCCGCGCGACAGCAGGCCGATGGAGATCACGCCGCGCGCCTTGAGGCCGATGGCGATGACGCCGTGCGCGCTGCGGGCGACGTGCCACAGCGGCAGGCCGCGCCAGGTCTTTGCGCTCTTGCGCTCGCGGAAGATGCGGCGCGCGGGGGGCTCGGGGGCGGGCTGCTGCGCAGCGGTGCGGGGCGTGTCGCGCAGCAGATAGTCCAGCGAGCAGTCGAACAGCTCGCACAGGCGCAGCAGCTTTTCCGTCTCGGGGAAGGCCAGATCGCTCTCCCATTTGCTGATGGCCTGGCGCGATACGCCCAGCAGCTCGGCCAGCTGCTCCTGAGTCAGATTCTTCAGCTTGCGCTCCTGCGCCAGCTTGCTTCCCAATGTCATGGCGGGTTCCTCCTTGCCGGATGCGGCGGTCTTGATGGTCCCAAGCATACCCCTTTGCGGGAAAAACGTCCATCAGCTTGCGCACTCAAAGTGTAAACCGCAGGTTGCATTGCCTGAATTCAGGCAAAAAACAGCAGGAGGACTGCGCCGGAAACGGGTGCAGTCCTCTTGGGAGCGGGGGAGATGCGCTCAGCGCTTGTCGCTGATCTGGATGGTGCCGGCGCCCTGGTCGTAGAAGAGCTGCACCGTCAGCAGGCCCTCGCTGTCCTCGTGGGAGACGACGTAGAGGCCGTTTGCATCCTCCTCGATGACGGTAAAGCCGTGATCGAGCAGCGCCTGCTTGTAGTTCTCGATGATGGTGCTGTCGTGCTCGGTGAAGGTGGCGAAGAAGTGCTCGTCGCCGCGCTGGGTCACGATCTCCAGCGTGGGGGTGAAGTGGGGCAGCAGCACCGTCAGGCTGGTCTCGGGCCAGACGACGTCCTCCTGATAGAAGGGCTCGGGGGTGGGCTCGGGCGTGGGCTCCGGGGTGGGCTCGGGCGTCGCGGTGGCGATCAGCGGGCCGTCGGTGCAGCCCGTCAGCGCAAACAGCAGCGCAAAGACGACGAACATCACAGCAAATCTTTTCATATGCACAGTTTCTCCTTGTGTAGTGTGGCAGGGCGCGGTTTTGGCCTGTAAGGTCGTCAGAATACTGTGATGCAGAGCGCAAGGGGGAGGCTGTGCTGGGGGTACGACCTCATCAGTCGCCTACGGGCGACAGCTTCCCCTAAAAGGGGAAGCCCAAGGATGATCACCGCTATTGTCTGCTAAAGTGTTCTGACAGTCTGGCAGGGTGTATTCTGCCCTGTTTCTATAGTATACACAATCACTGTGAATAAGAAAAGAACAATTTATGGCTTCTGGCCGAGCGGGACGCGCTCCCATTCGCCGGTGGCCGGGTCCTTTTCCAGGATGAGGCGCAGGCCGTCGTAGCCCTCAAAGCAGATCTGCGTGCATTCCTCGTCCAGCGGCAGCAGGAACACGTTGCACGCGCCGAGCTTGCTGTTCAGGCCGCCGAAGGCCGAGCAGAAGCGCAGCTCCATGCGGGCGGGGTCGTCCGAGCGGTCGGTGCAGGAGCGGACGTAGCCCATGGAGCTGGCGACGCCCACGCGGATGGCCATCACGCCGCCGTCGGGCAGCACGGCGTAGTCGTTCAGGAACACGTCGGTATGGGGAATGAGGCCCGTCACCAGCAGCCACAGGGCGATCACCGCGAGCAGCACCGCTGTCGTCGCCAGCACGCGACGGGCGATGCGCCGCCAATGCTGCCGGGCGACGTGCACCGTGTCGCGCAGCGCCGCGGAGGCCTCTTCCGTGGTCACGGTTTCGGCGGGGACCCGCTCGGACTGCATCAGCTCCAGCAGGCTGATGTCCAGCGCCGCCGCGAGCGGCTCGAGCAGATTGATGTCGGGAAAGCCGCGCCCGCGCTCCCAACGGCTGACCGCCTTGTCGGTCACCTGTATCTTCTGCGCGAGCTGCGCCTGCGTCAGGCCGTTTTCCTTTCTGACCTGCGCGAGGAACGCGCCGAATTTCTGCGCATCCATGTCATCACCTCCGAAACCCATGATACACGATCGGGGCGCTGCGCGCAACCGATGGCGCGTTCAGCGGGGCAAAAGCGGGCTCTACGCATCGTTTACCCCGCTTTTTCAGGCAAAAACGCGGCCTTGCCGGGCGGGGAGATTGCTATGACTGCTGATTTTTGATATAATAGTAAAGTTGACAGGTATGCCCTGTCGGAAGGGAGCACGACGGATGATCGGACTGGTGCGCGACCCCATGGGCTGGCTGCTCGGCCTGCTGTACATGCTGCCCGGGCTCATCCTGGGGCTGACGGTGCACGAATATTGTCACGCCGCGACGGCGGTGGCGCTGGGCGATCCCACGCCGCGGCTGGAAGGGCGGCTGACGCTCAACCCCACGGCGCACATCGACGGACTGGGGCTGCTGCTGTTCGCGCTGCTGGGCTGGGGCTATGCGCGGCCCGTCAACGTGCGCATTGGAAGTTTGCGCGGGCGCAAATGGGGCGAGGCGGCGGTGTCGCTGGCGGGCCCGGCGTCCAACTTTGTGCTGGCGGCGGTGTGCTACGCATTTTGGAAATATCTGCCGGACGGGCTGTGGAGCACATTTCTGCTCTACGGGTGCAGCATCAACCTGACGCTGTGCTTTTTGAACCTGCTGCCCGTGCCGCCGCTGGACGGCTTTGCGCTGCTGCGGCTGGTGATCCCGCTGCGCATGAGCAGGTTCGTGTTTTTCATGCAGAGGTACGGCATTCTGATCCTGGTGGCGCTGTCCTTTCTGGGCGCGCTGGACTGGTATTTCGGCTTTGCAAAGGGGCTGGCATACCTGCTGTTCGGCCTGCTGCCGGGATGATGTGGGAGAGAAACTATGGCTTATGTGGTATCGCTCAAGGACTTTGAAGGGCCGCTGGACCTGCTGCTGCACCTGATCAGCCGGGCGAAGGTGCGCATTGAGGACATATTCGTATCCGAGATCACGGAGCAGTATCTGGCCTCGATCGAGGACCTGAGCGGGCTGGACATGGACGCGGCGAGCGAGTTTTTGCAGATGGCGGCGACGCTGCTGGAGATCAAGAGCCGCGCGCTGCTGCCCAAGCCGCCCAAGACCGAGGAGGAAGAGGACCCCGAGACGGTACTGCTGCGCCGTCTGGAGGAATACCGCCGCATCAAGGAGGCGGGAAAGACCCTGCGCATCTACGAGGCGGAGGCGGGGGACATGGTGACGCGCCTGCCGCTGGAAATGGTGACCGAGACGCGCGTGGAGCTGAACCAGATGTCGCTGCAGGCGCTGCAGGAGGCGTTCCTGCGCGTGCTGCTGCGGGCGGAGCGCAGCGAGATGCAGCAGCCCGTGACCCAGCGCATCGAGCGGGACACCTTCACCATCGGCGAGTGCATCCTGCACATCCAGCGGCGGGTGCTGCTGTACAAGCGCGTGCTGTTCTTTGATTTGTTCCCCGAGGACGCGACGCGCTCGGAGATCGTGACGACGTTCCTGGCGATGCTGGAGCTGCTCAAGGCCAACCGCATCACCATCACGCAGGAGGACATCTACGCACCCATTGTGATCGAAGAAGGAAAAGGAGGCGTGCTGAGCGATGATGACGCTGACGGAGCAGATCTCGGCGGTTGAGGCGGTGCTGTTCGCATCGGGGGAGCCGGTGGCGATCTCCGTGCTGACCGAGGCGCTGGAGCTGACGCCGCTGGAGTTCGGGCCGGTGCTGGAGGGGCTGATGGAGCGCTACGGCGAGGGCCGCGGCGTTCGCCTGATGCGCTACGATGACAGCCTGCAGCTGTGCACGCAGCCCAAATACATGGAATTGATCGAAAAGGTATTGCAGCCCGTGCGCAAGCAGACGCTGACGCAGGCGGCGCTGGAGACGCTGGCGGTGGTGGCCTACCGGCAGCCCATCACGCGGCTGGAGATCGAGCAGATCCGCGGCGTGCAGTGCGACCGCGCGCTGGCGACGCTGGTGGGGCACGGGCTGATCGCCGAGGTGGGGCGCAAGGAGAGCATCGGCCGTCCCATCCTCTATGGCACGACGGAAAAGTTCTTGCAGCACTTTGCGCTGACGACGCTGGGCGAGCTGCCGCGCCTGGAGGCGGTCAAGCCCGACGAGGAGCTGACGGACTTCGGCGGCGTGTGAGCGGACGGTGAAAATAAAGGATTTTTTGCAGTGCGTGTAGAAATAAAATAAGTTACGATGGAAGAGGCGCGCGGGAAGGAGAGCGAGGGCAGAATGGCGACGGCGAAAAAGACGCGTAAGACGGCTGCGGGAAAAAAGCGGAGCAGCAAAAAAAATCAGAATTCCGTGGCGCAGGAGATCACGGGCTACGGGCTGATCGTGCTGGGCGTGTTCTGCTTTGCGGCGGTGCTGATGGGCGGCGTGGGCCTGCTGGGGCAGGGCCTGGCAAGCGCCGTGTTCGGGCTGTTCGGCCTGGGCGCGTTCGTGGTGCCGCTGCTGCTGGTGGGCGCGGGCTGGATCGTGCTCATCGCAAAGAAGCTGAACGTCCACAAGGGCAAGCTTGCGCTGACCACGGTGACGGTGCTGATGATCTTTGTGATCAACCACCTGATCTTTGACGGAAAGATACAGCAGGCCATGCAGGAGGCCGGCGCGGAGCCGGGGTATTGGACGTACATCACGGCGTCGTTCGCCTACGGGCAGGCGCACCATCTGGCCTCCGGCGCGCTGGGCGGCGTGCTGACCTATCCGCTGCGCGCGCTGCTGGGCAGCGTGGGCTGCTGGATTCTGACCGTCGCGCTGGTGGTGGGGTGCGTGTTTGTGCTGGGCAAGCTGTCCATGCGCAAGACCGCGCAGCAGGTGAGCACCGCGGCGGTGGAGACCGGCCGACGCGTCAAGCGCAGCGCGCAGCAGTACAGCGAGCAGCGCGCACAGGAGCGCGCCCAGCGCCAGGAGGCGCGGCAGACGCGGCTGGATCTGGACGCCGCCGGGGAGATGCCCGTGCGCGACCGCAGGCAGGAGCTGCGCAACGAGCACGTGACCGGCCCGGCGGACAGCGCGGGCGAGCCCATTTACAGCCCGCTTAAGCACGAGGAGCCGGAGGTCGAGGTGGGCGAGATCTACGAGGCGCCGAAGAAGCGTTTTCCGCGCTTTGACGTGCTGAGGCGGGAGCAGCCGCAGGACGAGGGCGCCATCGACATCGACCACAACGCGCCCGCGCAGCCCATGGACACCCAGGAGGCGCTGGCGGAGGTGTTTGACGAGATCAAGGAGCAGCCGCCGGAGCCGGAGGAAGAATATGTGCCGGTGGAGGTGGTGCCGACGCCGCGCGTCGCAAAGCCCAAGCCCGCGCCCGTGGTCATCCCCAAGCAGCCGGAGTTCAAAAACCCGTCGGTGAGCGACTTTGACGACGACGGCGAGGACGACGACAGCGAGATCATCGAGCCGCCGCAGGACGCGCCCACCCTCATCATGGACCGGCCGAAGGAGATCTCCCCGGCCAAAGAGGTGGAGTACCAGTACGCGGAGGAGAGCACGCCGGTGATCGACCCGCGGGCCATCCCGCCCTATAGATTCCCGCCGATGTCGCTGCTGACGGCCGCAAAGGCCGCCGATCCCGTGCGCGACCACGAGCAGGAGGAGGAGCAGCAAAAGCGCGTGGAGCTGCTGGAGGAGACGCTGCTCTCCTTTGGCATCGAGGCGCGGGTCATCAACGTGGCGCGCGGCCCGGCCATCACGCGGTATGAGCTGCAGCCGGCGCGCGGCGTCAAGGTGTCCAAGATCACGGGCCTTGCCGACGATATCGCGCTGAACATGGCGGCGGCGGGCGGCGTCCGCATCGAGGCGCCCGTGCCGGGAAAGTCCGCCGTGGGCATCGAGATCGCAAATTCCAGCATCGCCACCGTGACCTTGCGCGAGGTGCTGGAGAGCGAGGAGTTCCAGTCGCACGCCTCCAAGCTGGCCGTGGCGCTGGGCAAGGACATCGCGGGCACGCCCGTGGTGGCGGATCTGGCGCGCATGCCGCACCTGCTGATCGCGGGCGCGACGGGCTCCGGTAAATCCGTGTGCATCAACTCCATCATCGCGTCGATCCTCTACAAGGCGACGCCCGACGAGGTCAAGCTGATCCTGATCGACCCCAAGGTGGTGGAGCTGAGCGTATACAACGGCATCCCGCACCTGCTCATCCCCGTGGTGACCGACCCCAAGAAGGCGGCCGGCGCGCTGGGTTGGGCCGTGCAGGAGATGACCGACCGCTACAAGAGATTCGAGGGCGCGGCGGTGCGCGACCTGAAGGGCTACAACAAGCACGCCGTCAAGAATGGCTTCGAGCCCTTGCCGCAGATCGTGGTCATCATCGACGAGCTGGCGGATCTTATGATGGTGGCGCAGAACGACGTCGAGACCAAGATCTGCCGCCTGACGCAGCTGGCGCGCGCGGCGGGCATCCATCTGGTGATCGCCACGCAGCGGCCGTCGGTGGACGTCATCACGGGCCTGATCAAGGCAAACGTCCCCTCGCGCATCGCGTTTGCGGTGGCCTCGCAGGTGGACAGCCGCACCATCCTGGGCATCGGCGGCGCGGAGAAGCTGCTGGGCCGCGGCGACATGCTGTTCGACCCGAGCGGCGCGAGCAAGGCCATCCGCGTGCAGGGCGCGTTCATCAACGACGACGAGGTCACCGACCTTGTGGAATACGTCAAGCAAAAGACGCAGGCGCAGTACGACCAGAGCGTGATCGAGCTGCTCGACCGCGCGGACGGCGACGGCAAGAAGCCCAAGGACGAGGAGAAGGAAGAGGACGACATCGATCCGCTGCTGTGGGACTGCGTGGAGCTTGCCATCGACGCAGGGCAGGTCTCCGCCTCCATGATCCAGCGCAAATACCGCGTGGGCTACGCGCGTGCGGGCCGCATACTCGACCAGATGGAGCAGAAGGGCTGCATCTCGGGCTTTGAGGGCTCCAAGCCGCGCCAGACACTGATCACGCGCGAGCAGTTTTACGAAATGGCGGGCATCGAGCCCGATACACTGATCTACAACGAGGACAGCGAGGAGTAAGGTAACGTGGGAATCAAGATCGGAATGGTGTCGCTGGGCTGCGCGAAGAACCGCGTGGACGCGGAGCTGATGCTGGGCGTGCTGGTCAAGGAGGGCTTTGAGCTGGAGAGCGACCCTGCCAAGGCCGACGCCATCATCGTCAACACCTGCGGCTTTATCGAGGCCGCAAAGCAGGAGTCCATCGACACGATACTGGAGATGGCAGAGTACAAGCAGGACAAGTGCCGCGCGCTGATCGTGACGGGGTGCCTCTCCAAGCGCTACAAGAACGACCTGCCGCCCGAGCTGCCCGAGGTGGACGCGTTCCTGGGCATCGGCGAGACGGAAAAGATCGCCAAGGTGGTGCGGGACTGCATGGCCGGGGAGCGCATCGTGGACGCGGACGCGGGCTTCTGCTATCTGGAGGATGTGCAGCGCGTGCTCACCACGCCGGGCTACACTGCCTACGTCAAGATCGCGGATGGCTGCAACAACCGCTGCGCGTTCTGCGCCATCCCCTACATCCGCGGCAACTACGTCTCCCGCTCGATGGAGCACATCGTGCGCGAGGTTACGCAGCTGGCGGAGCAGGGCGTCAAGGAGATCGTGCTCATCGCGCAGGACACCACCTATTACGGCAAGGACCTCTACCACAAGCCCATGCTGGCGCAGCTGCTGGAGCAGGTGGCCGCGGTGCCCGGCATCCACTGGGTGCGCGCGCTGTACTGCTACCCCGAGCTCATCGACGACGAGCTGCTGCGCGTGATGAAGGAAAACCCCAGGGTCTGCCCCTATCTGGACATCCCGCTGCAGCACATCAACGACAAGGTATTAAAGGAAATGAACCGCCGCGGCGACAGCGCGCTGATCCGCGGGCTGTATCAAAAGATCCGCGAGCTGGGCGGCTTTGCGCTGCGCACCACGCTGATCGCGGGCTTCCCCGGCGAGACGGAGGAGCAGTTCTCCGAGCTGATGGACTTCGTGCAGCAGTGCCCGTTCGACCGGCTGGGCGTGTTCCCCTACTCCGAGGAGGAGGGCACGCCGGCGGCGGGGCGGCAGGATCAGGTGCCCATGCGCGTGCGCAAGTCCCGCGCGGGCAAGATCATGCGCGCGCAGAAGAAGATCTCCCGCGCGTTCGACGAGAGCCGCATCGGCAGCGTGTGCGAGGTGCTGGTGGAGGGCCAGGAGGAGAACGGCCTCTACTATGGCCGCAGCCAGTGGGAGGCGCCCGAGACCGACGGACGCGTGTACATCAAGCTGGCCGACGGCTTGGAGGTAGGCTCCTTCGTGCAGGTGAAGATCGTGGACGCGGAGGACTATGACGTGACGGGGGTGCCGGTATGAAGCTGACCATCGCAAGCAAGATCACCATCGTGCGCATCTGCCTCATCCCGCTGTTCGTGGCGAGCTACTATCTGTGCCCCGGGGTGTGGAAGCTGGTGGTGCCCACGGCGCTGTTCGTCATCGCGTCGGTGACGGACTGGGTGGACGGCTACCTTGCGAGAAGCCGCAACGAGGTCACCAACTTTGGCAAGTTCATGGACCCCATCGCGGATAAGCTGCTGGTGGCGGCGGCCTTCGTGCTGCTGGTGGGCGACGGGCGCATGAGCGCGGTCAGCTGCATCATCATCCTGTCGCGGGAGTTCATCATCAGCGGCTTTCGGCTCATCGCGGCGGACAACCATGTGGTGCTGGCGGCCAGCTGGCTGGGCAAGATCAAGACCACCACGCAGATCATCGCCATCATCCTGCTGCTGGTGGACAACTTCCCCTTCAGCTATCTCGGCGTGCCGGTGCACCACATCATGGAGTGGGTGGCGGTGTTCTTCACCATCTGGTCGGGCGTGGACTACATCGTCAAGAACCGCTCCGTGCTGATGGACAAGGAGTAAGGGCATGGCGCTTCAGGATACGGCGCAGGCGCTGGTCGACCTGCTGCTGGAGAAGAAACTGACCATTTCACTGGCGGAGTCCTGCACGGGCGGCATGATCGCCGCGGCGCTGGTGGACTGCCCCGGCGTTAGCGATGCGCTGCTGGAGGGCTGCGTGTGCTACTCCAATGCGGCCAAAATGCGCACATTGGGTGTTTTAACAGCAACTTTACAACAATATGGCGCGGTGAGCGAGGCCTGTGCACTGGAAATGGTGCATGGAATATGCGATTATACAGGCAGCGACACCGCAATCGCGGTCACGGGCATCGCGGGGCCGGGCGGCGGCACGGCGCAAAAGCCCGTTGGGACGGTGTACATCGCGGCGCTGGCGTGCGGAAGGTCGATGGTCACGCACAACCTGTTTTCCGGCGACCGGCTCAGCGTGCGGACGCAGTCGGCGGTGCGCGCGATGGAAATGCTGATGGAATTGCTCAAGGAGAGATAAAGGGGGAAACGAACTATGGCAAAGGCGACCAAGAACCCGCAGATCGGCCAGATCACCGACGAGGAAGAGAAGAAGAAGGCGCTCAACAGCACGCTGGGCGCGATCGAGAAGCAGTTTGGCAAGGGCGCGATCATGAAGCTGGGCGAAAAGACCGCGATGAACGTGCAGACCATCCCCACCGGCTGCCTGGAGCTGGACATCGCGCTGGGCGTAGGCGGCGTGCCGCGCGGGCGCATCATCGAGATCTACGGCCCGGAGTCCTCGGGCAAGACCACCGTGGCGCTGCACATGGTGGCCCAGGCGCAGAAGATGGGCGGCACGGCGGCCTTCATCGACGCGGAGCACGCGCTGGACCCCGTCTATGCCAAGGCGCTGGGTGTCAACATTGACGAGCTGTACGTCTCCCAGCCCGACACCGGCGAGCAGGCGCTGGAGATCTGCGAGGCGCTGGTGCGCTCGGGCGCGGTGGACATCATCATCATCGACTCGGTGGCGGCGCTGGTGCCCAAGGCCGAGATCGACGGCGACATGGGCGATAGCCACGTGGGTCTGCAGGCGCGCCTGATGTCTCAGGCGCTGCGCAAGCTGGCGGGCATCATCGCCAAGACCAACTGCATCTGCCTGTTCATCAACCAGCTGCGCGAAAAGGTGGGCGTGATGTTCGGCAACCCCGAGACCACCACCGGCGGCAAGGCGCTCAAGTTCTACGCCACCATCCGTCTGGACATCCGCCGCAGCGAGCAGCTCAAGGCGGGCAACGAGATCGTGGGCAACCGCACCAAGATCAAGGTGGTCAAGAACAAGGTCGCCCCGCCCTTCAAGACCTGCGAGTTTGACATCCTCTACGGCAAGGGCATCTCCCACGAGGGCTCGGTGCTCGACCTTGCGGTGGAAAACGACATCATCCAGAAGTCGGGCGCGTGGTTCAACTACGGCGACGCACGCATCGGCCAGGGCCGCGAGAACGCGCGCCAGTACCTGATCGACCACCCCGACGTGTGCGACGAGGTCGAGGCGCTGATCCGCGAAAAGCTGCTCGCGCCCAAGACGGGCGACCCCGTGCTGCCCACCGAGGTGGAGCCCGTCTCCGCCCGCGGCGCGGACGAGCCCGAGCAGCTGGAGCTGGACACCGGCTTTGACGAGGACGAGATCTGACGGGCCGACGGGGAAGAGGGCGAGAGAAATGGGCTTTAACGAGATGGTGCACGCGTACATCGCGGCAAAATACTACGTTCACCTGACGGAGCGCTTCGGGCAGCGCGGCAAGGAGGCGTTCCTGCACGCCACGCGGTACTACGCCGAGCAGCGGGGGCGCAGAATGGCGCAGCGCGCCATCCGCGACGGTCAGCCGCTGAACTTTGAGACCTATTGCCGCTACGGCGAGTGGGCGGGCACACAGGAGGTGCAGGCGATGGGCCTGCACAACCAGGCCGAGGTCAAGAGCTTCAGCCCGGACTACGAGGTGCACATCTTCGTCTGCCCGTGGCACGAGCAGTTCCGCCGCATGGGGCTGCCCGAGGCGGGCGAGCTCTATTGCCGCGATCTGGACGCGTCCATCTGCCGCGGCTTTAACCCGGAGATCGACTACAAGACGCTGCAGAGCCTGCACTTTAACGACCATTGCGTGCAGATCGTCCGCGATGCGAACTTGGTGGGCGGCCTGCCGCAGAAGGATCCGGCCAACATGGAGCCCTTTGAGTACCACTGCGCGCACTCCTACTGGGCCTACCGCGAGGTGTCGGCTGCGATCTTCGGCGAGGAAGGGCAGCAGGTCTCACAGCAGGTGCTGGAGGACTTTGCGCAGGACTACGGCCAGCAGATGGCGGACGTCCTCGCGGGCTATCGGGACGTAAACTTCAACGTGGCGCGATAAGCGCAAATCAAGAGGACAGGGGAAACGCTGTCCTCTTTGCGTTATCTGTGGGAGGAAAGGCTATGGATAAGGTTTTGCTGGTCGTGGACTATCAGAGGGACTTTGTGGACGGCGCGCTGGGCTTTGCGGGCGCGGAGGCGCTGGAGGGCCCCATCTGCGAGCGCATCGAGCGGGCGCGCGACGAGGGCTGGCAGGTGTGGTTCACGTTTGACACGCATCACGAGGGGTATCTGGACACGCAGGAGGGGCGCAGGCTGCCCGTGCCGCACTGCCTCAAGGGCTCCGACGGCTGGCGGCTGTATGGGCGCGTTGAGGAACTGCGCCACAAGCAGGACATCTGCTTCTATAAGGGCGCGCTGGGCAGCCGCGAGCTGCTGGGGTACCTGATGGAGCACCCCGTGGAGGAGATGGAGCTGTGCGGGCTGGTGAGCAACATGTGCGTGCTGTCCAACGCCATCGTGGTCAAGGCGGCGCTGCCCGAGTGCCGCGTGACCGTCAACGAGCGGCTCACCCGCTCCTTTGACGAAAAACTGCACGCCGAGGCGATGGACGTGCTGCGCGGCGTGCAGATCGACGTGATTTAAGATAAACAATACGATGAACAGTCTGGATTCAGGTCGGTGACTTGGCGGACATCATCAAAAAGAAGGGCGACGAGCGCATATTGCACGACGAAGAAGTGTGCAGGCACTTTGTGGAGGAGATGTGCGACGTGCTGATGTACTTTGGCGACGTCATGCTCTGCTATGGCATCACGCCGGAGGAGCTGAGCGCGGCATTTATGGAAAAGACCGAGAGGAATATGAAACGGTGGTAGGATATGCTGGATTTTGAGCGCGTGCAGGCGGGGGAGACGGAGAAGATCGAGGCGCTGTCGGCGCTGGCGACGGCCATCGTGCGCGAGCACTTCGACCCCATCATCGGCAAGGCGCAGAACGACTACATGCTGGCGATGCTCCAGACCGTGCCGGCGATTACGGGGCAGCTGGAGCATGGGTATAGGTATTATTTTGTGGTCGAGGAGGACGGCGCGCGCATCGGGTTCGTGGCGTTCTATCCGCGCGGCGGTGAGCTGGTGCTGAGCAAGTTCTATCTGAAAAAAGAGATGCGCGGCAGGGGCTACGCCCGGCGCATGCTGGACTTTGTGCTGGAAAACGCGCGGGCGCTGGGCTGCGGCGCGGTGGTGCTCAACGTCAACCGGGACAACCCCGCGACGCGGGTCTATGAGGCGCTGGGCTTTGTGCGCGTGCGCGAGGAGAAGAACGACATCGGCGGCGGGTTCTGCATGGACGACTATGTGTACCGCTATGCGCTGGGAGAGGGGGAGCAGGCGTGATGCTTGCGATGTACCCCTTTGCCAGCGGCGCGGACGTGCAGAAGAATCTGGACGTGATGCTGCGCGCGATGGAGCTGGCGGCGGCACAGGGCGCGGAGCTGATCGTGTTCCACGAGTGCGCGCTGTGCGGCTATCCGCCCATTGAAAGCGACATGTGCAAAATGGATTGGGCACGAATTGACGAAGCGTTGGAGCGCATCGCGCGGCAGGCGGCGCGGCTGCGGCTGTGCACGGCGGTGGGCAGGGTGCGGCGCGAAGCGGGCAAGCGGAACAATTCCGTGATGCTCTTCGGCACGGACGGCACGCGCATGGGGCAGTACGACAAGACGGCGCTGTGGGGCTGGGACGAGGAGAACTTCGCGCGCGGCGGCCAAACCGGGGTGTTCGACGTCGGCGGGCTGCGCGTGGGCTTCCGCATCTGCTTTGACGTGCGGTTCCCGGAGGTGTTCCGGCTGATGTTCGAGGCGCAGGCTGACCTGTGCGTCGTGTGCTTCTCCGACACGTCAGAGAAGCCCGACCCGGAGCGCATGGACATCATCCGGTCGCACCTGCGGACGCGGGCGGTGGAGAACGTGATGACGGTGGCGTCCGTCAACAGCCTGTCGCGCTGCCCCACCGCGCCCACGGCGGTGTTCGACCCCGACGGGCGCGTGCGCTGCGAGCAGGTCGGCGAAGGGCTGCTCGTCTGCGACGTGGAAAAGGTGGCGTCGGACTTTGGCAGGCGCGGGCGGCGCGTCAACCGCGAACGGCTGCTGGGGCTGCGTCAAAGCTGAAAATGTGCCTCCAAAGCGCGCAGGGCTTCGTCCTGCGTGTTTTCTTCTGTCCGGACGTAGGTGAAGAAGCCGGAATGGACGTACTCGTCGTAGTGCTCGGGGCTGTTGATCTTCTCGAGGATGCGGCGGTAGTTGGCCAGCGCGGCGTCGGGGTCGGGCATGGCGAGCAGCTGCTTGTAGATGAACTGCTTCTCCGCGTCGGGGCGGTCGAAGAAGCGGCCCACGGACATGCTTTGCGGGCAAACCATCACGGCGACGTGGTTGGGCGAGGCGATGGCGTGCAGCGTTTCCAGCGGGATGTTGGTGTCCACGAACAGCTTTTTGCCCTGCGCGGCCAGCTGCGTGAGCAGCAGAAGCTCCATGCCGGCGGCCTCGCGCGAGCAGCCCGTGATCCAGGCGTCGTACTGCTCGGGCGTGCGCGAGAGGAACTCCGGCCAGCCGCTCATGGTGGAAAAATAGCTCAGGTTGGGCTGATGCTCCGGGTCGATGGCGGCGGTGAGCGCGTCGTGGTAGTTTTCGCCGCAGCAGATGCCGCCGTGGCGCTCGGCGAGCAGGCGCACCGCGGTGGACTTGCCCGCGTAGGCCGTGCCGGTGATGAAGTAGGCGTCCCGGAGGACGCAGCGCAGCAGGTTGGATTCGATCTCGATCTTCATATGCGATGCCTTTCGGTAGACGAAGGCCCCTCGCAGGCTGCTGCGAAGGGCCGGGGAAGCGTCTTTACTTGTGGTCGGGATACTCGTGGATGGGCTCGACGGAGGGCTGCCAGCCGGTGGTGTAGGCGTAGGACTCGGCAGGGGCGGCCCAGCGCACGGCGTTGGTGATGACGGTCTGCACTTCCTTCTGGTAGTAGACGGGGAAGGTCTCATGGCCGGGCTGGAAGTAGAAGATGCGCCCGCCGCGCACGAAGCAGCAGCCGGAGCGGAACACCTCTCCGCCGGGATGCCAGGAGATGAACACCAGCTGGTCGGGCTGGGGGATGTGGAACATCTCGCCGTAGGTCTCGTCGTGCGGCACCTCGAAGTAGTCGCCGATGCCCTTGGCGATGGGGTGGTTGGGGCTGGTGACCCACAGGCGCTGCATGTCGCCGTCCTCGCGCCAACGCAGCATGTCGGTGCGGGTGCCCAGCAGGCGGGAGAAGGGCTTGGAGGCATGGCCGGAGTGCAGGCAGATGAAGCCCATGCCGTCGTTGACGCGCTGGCAGACCTTGGCGACAACGGCGTCGTCCACCTCGTGATGGTGCGCATGGCCCCACCACAGCAGCACGTCGGTATTGGCGAGCACCTCGTCGGTCAGGCCGTGCTCGGGCTCGTCGAGCGTGGCGGTGCGGACGACCATGTCCTCATTTTTACCTAAGAAATCGGCGATGGCGCCGTGGATGCCGTTGGGGTAGATGGCTGCGACCTCGGGCATTTCCTTTTCATGGCGGTATTCGTTCCAGACGGTTACGCGGATCATGTGATTCGGCCTCCTTGTGGAGTGATTTGTAACTGTATTATAGCGGGTTTTGGCGGAAATGTACAGAGCCGGGCGGCAGAGTACTGAGAGATTTCTCGCTGCGCTCGAAATTTGGTCAGGGGCAGTCCGCGCGTCTGGGGTGAGGGCGGTGCTTGACGGACACCTCATCAGTCGCCTGCGGGCGCCAGCTTATTGCGCACCGAACCAGCCGTTCCGGCTGTTCCGGTGTTCCGCATGGCTTATTCTGCATGAACAGTCCACAGGACTATTCATGCAGAAACGCTCATGCTCCAGGGCTTCGCCCCTCCAGCTTCCCCTCAAGGGGAAGCCAAGGGTGCGTACCTGTGACGGGTTTGCAGGATGAAACGGTTAATTATGCAGTATATCGGTTGACGGATGCGGTTCTATGCTGTATTATGAAGCAAAGGACGTATGAAAGGGGCAAATCCGATGGTAACCTGTTATCCCGGCTTGTATAAGTATGAGCGCGGTGCGTTTGTCAAGACCGACTGCACCTGCGGCAAGGATAAGACGATGGCGCACGCCATCCTCACGGCGCACAACACTTCGGGAGAAGAGAAGAATCTCAAGATCAAGTTCGACGGCATGGCATCGCACGACATCACCTATGTCGGCATCATCCAGACGGCGCGCGCCTCGGGCATGAAGAAGTTCCCGCTGCCCTATGTGCTGACCAACTGCCACAACTCCCTGTGCGCGGTGGGCGGCACCATCAACGAGGACGACCATCTCTTCGGCCTGTCCGCGGCCAAGAAGTACGGCGGCATCTATGTGCCCGCGCATCAGGCCGTCATCCACCAGTACATGCGCGAGCGCATGGCGGGCTGCGGCAAGATGCTGCTGGGCTCCGACTCGCACACCCGCTACGGCGCGCTGGGCACCATGGGCGTGGGCGAGGGCGGCCCCGAGCTGGTCAAGCAGCTGTGCGAAAAGACCTATGATATTTCCTATCCGGACGTCGTCGCCATCCATCTGACGGGCAAGCCCGCGCGCGGCGTCGGCCCGCAGGACGTGGCGCTGGCCATCATCCGCGCGGTGTTCGCCTCGGGCTTTGTCAAAAACAAGGTGATGGAGTTCGTGGGCGAGGGCATAAGCAATATTTCCGTGGAATACCGCAACGGCATCGACGTGATGACCACCGAGACCACCTGCCTGTCCTCCATTTGGGAGACGGATGACAAGGTGCGCGGTTGGTACGAGACGCATCAGCGCCCCGAGGAATACAAGGAGCTGCACCCGCAGGAGGGCGCGGTCTACGACGGCCTCGTCGAAGTGGACCTGAGCGCCGTCGAGCCCATGATCGCGCTGCCCTTCCACCCCTCCAACGCCTACACCATCCGCGAGTTCCGTGAGAATGCGCAGGAGCTGTTGGCCAAGGTGGAAAAGGAAGCGCGCGGCATGATGGACGAGAAGTACCCCATGCCCCACCTCACCGACAAGGTCAGGGACGGCCAGGTGTATGTCGAGCAGGGCGTCGTGGCGGGCTGCTCGGGCGGCACGTTTGAGAACATCATGACCATGACGGACATCATGCGCGGCAAGAGCATCGGCGCGGATACCTTCACCATGAGCCTGTACCCCGCCAGCCAGCCGCAGTTCATCGAGCTGATGAAGAACGGCGCGGCGGCGGATCTCGCGGCGGCGGGCGTGGTGCTGCGCTCGGCCTTCTGCGGGCCGTGCTTCGGCGCGGGCGACGTTCCGGCAAACGGAGGCCTGTCCATCCGCCATGCGACGCGCAACTTCCCCAACCGCGAGGGCGCAAAACCCGCCAACGGCCAGATGGCCTACGTCGCGCTGATGGACGCGCGCTCCATCGCGGCCACCGCCATCAACGGCGGCAGGCTCACCGCCGCCACGGAGATCGAGCTGCCCGAGGAGAGGGAGTACGTCTACCACTACGATCCCACCATCTACGGCAATCGCGTCTACGAGGGCTGGGGCAAGGCGCAGCCCGACGAGGAGCTGGTGTTCGGCCCCAACATCGCCGACTGGCCTGAGCAGATCGCGCTGCCCGAGAACCTGGTGATGAAGGTGGCCTCCGCCATCTACGACCCCGTGACCACCACCGACGAGCTCATCCCCTCGGGCGAGACGTCCTCCTACCGCTCCAACCCGCTCAAGCTGTCCGAGTTTGCGCTGTCCCGCAAGGATCCGCAGTACGTCGGCCGCGCCAAGGCGGTCAAGGCGCTGGAGCTGACCCGCCGTGCGGGCGCGCCCGATGCAGAAGCGCAGGCGCTGTTGGAGAAGGCGGGCTGCGACGCAAAGAACACCGGCATCGGCTCGCTGGTGTTCGCGCTCAAGCCGGGCGACGGCTCCGCCCGCGAACAGGCGGCCTCCTGCCAGCGCGTGCTGGGCGGCTGCGCCAACATCGCCGCGGAGTACGCCACCAAGCGCTATCGCAGCAATGTGGTCAACTGGGGCATGCTGCCCTTCATACTCAAGGACGCGGCGAACTCCGGCATTCAGGCGGGAGACGTCGTCGTGGTCAAGGGCATCCGCGCAGCGCTGGAAAAGGAGCAGTACGACGCCATCCCGGCCACGGTGATCTCCGACGCGGGCGAGCGCAGCATCACGCTCAGCCTGCCCGCGATGACGGCCGACGAGCGCGACATCATACTGGCCGGCTGCCTCATCAATTACTACGCAAAATAGTTTATAAAGCAAATCACTTGATCGGATCCTGCCTGGAAAAACCGGGCAGGATTCTTTTTAGAGAATATCTTTAACAAAATATTCATAGAGCCTGCCGTGGTTATTGACAGATGAACAAAATAAATATAGAATAATACTAGTATGACAGTGGCCGTTTGGGAACATGTATATTTTTTATGGAATAGATAAAAAGTGAATCATAACCCTTAAGCTGTGCATGCGCCATGGGAGTAGTTTGCACGGTCGTTTCGCTTATTTTACTGGGTACGCGCTCGTAAAAGCGTTGGAAGGAGCGCGCGGCGGACGGATCATGGCGTCAGGCAGGCATGCGGCCGGCTGTTTATCATAAATTAAGGTGGTGAAACAGTTGGACAAGCTATTCTGGATTCTGGGAATCGTTGTCGCTGCGGCCGGCGCTCTGTACGTCGGCTATGCCTTCGGCGGCAAGAAGATGAAAAAGGAAATCGAAGGCAAGATCGGCAAGACCGAGGACGCGATGAAAAAGCTCGTGGACGACGCCACGAACAAGGCAGAGGCGGTCAAAAAGGAAAAACTGCTCGAGGCAAAGGAAGAGATCCTGCGCCAGAAAACCGAAACCGAGAAGGAGCTGCGCGAGCGCCGCAACGAGACGCAGCGCACCGAGCGCCGTTTGCTGCAGCGCGAGGAGATGCTCGACAAGAAGCTGGACAACCTGGAGGTGCGCGAGGAGGGTCTGAACAAGACCAGCCGCGAGCTGGAGCAGCGCGCACAGGAAGTGGAAGCGCTGCGCATCAAGCAGCAGAGCGAACTGGAGCGCATCGCGCAGATGACCGCGGAGGAAGCCCGCCAGATCATCATGAACAACGTGCAGCGCGAGGCCTACCACGACGCTGCCGTGATGGTGCGTGAGATCGAGAGCAAGGCCAAGGACGAGGCCGACAAGAAGGCGAGAAACATCGTGTCGCTCGCCATTCAGAAGTGCGCGGCTGACCACGTGGCGGAGACCACGGTGTCTGTCGTCAACCTGCCCAACGACGAGATGAAGGGGCGCATCATCGGCCGCGAGGGCCGCAACATCCGCGCGCTGGAGACCGCAACGGGCATCGACCTGATCATCGACGACACGCCGGAGGCCGTCATCCTCTCCGGCTTTGACCCCATCCGCCGCGAGGTGGCGCGCATCGCGCTGGAGAAGCTCATCACCGATGGGCGCATCCATCCGGCGCGCATCGAGGAAATGGTGGAAAAGGCCCGCAAGGAAGTCGAGGCGCAGATGCGCGAGGCCGGCGAGCAGGCCGTATTCGAGACCGGCGTGCACGGGCTGCACCACGAGCTGGTGCGCCTGCTGGGCCGCATGAAGTTCCGCACCTCCTACGGCCAGAACGTGCTCAAGCACTCCATTGAGGTGTCGCACCTGGCGGGTGTGATGGCCTCCGAGCTGGGCGCGGATGTGGCGCTTGCCAAGCGCGCGGGCCTGCTGCACGACATCGGCAAGTCCATCGACCATGACGTCGAGGGCACGCACATCCAGATCGGCGCGGATCTGGCCAAGAAGTATCGCGAGAACCCCGATGTGATCAACGCCATTCAGAGCCATCACGGCGACGTGGAGCCCACCACCATCGAGGCAGTGCTCGTAGCCGCTGCCGACGCCATCTCCGGCGCACGTCCCGGCGCACGCCGCGAGACGCTGGAGAGCTACATCAAGCGCCTGCAGAAGCTGGAAGAGATCGCCAATTCCTTCGACGGCGTGGAAAAGACGTTTGCCATTCAGGCGGGCCGCGAGGTGCGCGTCATCGTCAAGCCCGAGGAGGTCAACGACGCCGATTCCGTGCTGATGGCAAAGGACATTGCCAAGCGCATCGAGAAGGAGCTGGAGTACCCGGGTCAGATCAAGGTCAACGTCATCCGCGAGACGCGCGCAACGGAGTTTGCAAAGTAAGCTCAGTGCATAAAATGAGGAGCGATGAAGTATTCATCGCTCCTTTTTGTGTGCGGGGGGGATAGCCCAGGGAG
>JAXEXP010000036.1:0-12546 GCA_034113365.1 Candidatus Spyradocola sp. | reverse complement strand
CGCAGCTTTCGGAGGCGAAGATCAGCTGCCCGGCGCGCTTGCCGATGCACAGCGGCCGGAAGCCCTGCGGGTCGCGGGCGGCCAGCAGCTTTTTGGCGCTCATCATCACGATGGAGTAGGCGCCGCGCAGGCGCTTCATGGTGTTGGCGAGGGCTTCCTCGGTGGAGGCGGCCTTCAGGCGCTCGCGGGTGAAGATGTAGGCGATGACCTCGCAGTCGTTGTTGGTGTGGAAGATGGCGCCGCTCATCTCCAGCTCCTGGCGCAGCTCGCGCGCGTTGCACAGCTGGCCGTTGAAGCAGATGGCGATGTTGCCGCGCACGTGGCGGATGACCATGGGCTGGGCGGAGGCGCGGTCAGCGTTTTCGCTGGTGCCGTAGCGCACATGGCCCACCGCGATGTGGCCGTCGCCCAGCGAGTCCAGCACCTCGCGCGAGAACACCTCGGGCACCAGGCCGTTGTCCTTGTGAGATTTGATGATGCCGTGGTCGCCCACCGCGATGCCGCAGCTCATCTGGCCGCGGTGCTGCAGCGCGTAGAGCGCAAGGTAGGCGCTGCTGGCCACGTTCTGGTCGTCCGCGTCGGAGTAAATGCCGAATACGCCGCACTCGTCGTGCAGCTTCTTATCGTCCATCATTGCTTTTTTCCCTTTCCCGTTTCCTAAACACACACATTGCCATTGGACACAGCAAGGAGGGCTTGCGCTCTCCTTGCATGCTATTTTGTTTACAGACCCAGCAGACGGTGCATGATCTCCTTGTATGCACCCTCGACGTTGCCCAGATCCCTGCGGAAGCGATCCTTGTCCAGCTTCTCGCCCGTCTCGCTGTCCCAGAAGCGGCAGGTGTCGGGGGAGATCTCGTCGGCCAGAATGATGGTGCCGTCCGAGGTGCGGCCAAACTCGATCTTAAAGTCGATCAGCTCGATCTTGGCCTGCGCCAGGAACTGCGCCAGGATCTCGTTGATCTTAAGCGCGTAGGAAGCGATGGTGGCAAGCTCTTCCTTGGTGCACAGGTTCATCGCGTAGATGTGGTACTCGTTGACCATGGGATCGCCCAGCGCGTCGTCCTTGTAGCAGTACTCCAGCACCGTGCTGCCCAGCTTGGTGCCCTCGGGCAGGCCCAGGCGCTTGGACAGGGAGCCGGCGGCGATGTTGCGCACGATGACCTCCAGCGGCACGATCTTGACGCGCTTGACGATGGTCTCGCGATCGGAGATCTCCTCCACCAGGTGGGTGGGGATGCCGTGCTCCTCCAGCATCTTCATCAGGAAGTTGCTCACCTTGTTGTTGATGATGCCCTTGGACTCGATGGTGCCCTTCTTCAGCCCGTTGAACGCGGTGGCGTCGTCCTTGTAGTCCACGATCAGCAGCTCGGGGTCGCTGGTCTCAAATACCTTCTTGGCCTTGCCCTCGTAGAGCTGGTTCAGCTTCTCAATCTTCATAGCGCTTCGATCTCCTTTTGCAGTTTGTCGTTCTTTTCCATCACTTCGCGGGTCATTTTGACCTTGTATTCGGCCAGCTTTTCGGCCAGCGCCTCGTCGGAGAGCGCCAGCATCTGGATCGCCAGGAACGCCGCGTTGTCCGCGCCGTCGATGGCGACCGTCGCCACCGGTATGCCCTTGGGCATCTGCACAGTGGCCAGCAGCGCGTCCAGACCGTCCAGCGTAGAGGACTTGATCGGGATGCCGATGACGGGCAGCGTGGTGTGCGCCGCCAGCACGCCGGCCAGGTGCGCCGCCTTGCCCGCCGCCGCGATGATCACGCCAAAGCCCTTATCGCGCGCGCTGCGGGAGAACTCCGCGGCCTCCTCGGGCGTGCGGTGTGCCGAAAGCACGCGCACCTCCACCGGCACACCGAAGGACTTGAGCGTCTTTACGCAGCCCTTGACCACGGGAAAGTCCGAATCGCTGCCCATGATGACAGCAACCTTTTTGCTCATGTAAGGGGCCTCCTTCCGAAATCCGAACGGGGGGTTGAACCCCAAACTGTTCGTCTCTTTGCCTTTATTTTACCCTATGCACAGTGCGACTGCAAGTTAAATATCCGTACACAAATTGATAACGAATGAAGAATGTTCGGGTTTTTGGCCGTGTTGGGCCGGATATTTAACCAAATCTGCCTTTTCCGCGCGGCATTGACCGAATTATAATAAAAGGAGCATCATACGGCGCGCAGGAAGGCGCGCGCCCAGTTCAGCCAAGGAGGTCGCCTATTTTATGTCCAATGCCAATGCTTCCTACCAAAGCCCCCTGCAGGGACGCTATGCGTCGCCCGCGATGCTGAAGCTGTTTTCCAACGACACCCGCTACTCCACGTGGAGAAAGCTGTGGGTGGCGCTGGCCGAGACCGAGATGGAGCTGGGCCTGCCCATCACCCAGGAGCAGGTGGACGAGCTGCGCGCGCACATCTACGACATCGACTACGACTGCGTCGCCGCCAAGGAGAAGGAGATCCGCCACGACGTGATGGCGCACGTCTACGCCTACGGCGTCAAGTGCCCGAATGCTAAGGGCATCATCCACCTGGGCGCCACCTCCTGCTACGTTACCGACAACGCCGACGTGCTCATCCTCAAAGAAGGCCTTGAGATCATCCGCAAGAAGATGGTCAAGGTGCTGGAGAACCTCGCCCGCTTTGCCAAGCAGTACCGCGCGCTGCCCACGCTGGGCTACACCCACCTGCAGCCCGCGCAGCCCGTCACGGTCGGCAAGCGCGCCACGCTGTGGATGCAGGATCTGCTGATGGACTACACCGACCTTGTGCACATGCAGGGCCAGCTGCGTCTGCTCGGCTCCCGCGGCACCACCGGCACGCAGGCCTCCTTCCTGGCGCTGTTTGAGGGCGATCACGACAAGGTCAAGAAGCTGGACGAGCTGGTCGCGCACAAGATGGGCATCGACGGCGTGTTCCCCGTCTCCGGCCAGACCTATCCCCGCAAGCTGGACTCCCGCGTGCTGAACGTGCTGGGCGGCCTTGCGCAGTCGGCCTACCGCTTCGGCAACGACCTGCGCCTGCTGCAGCACATGCGCGAGATGGAGGAGCCCTTCGAGAAGAATCAGGTCGGCTCCTCGGCCATGGCCTACAAGCGCAACCCCATGCGCTCCGAGCGCATCTGCTCGCTGTCGCGCTACATCATGTCGCTGATGGAGAACCCCGCGATGACGGCCTCCACCCAGTGGCTGGAGCGCACGCTGGACGACTCGGCCAACCGCCGCCTGTCCATCTCCGAGGCCTTCCTCGCCGCTGACGCCGTGCTCTCGCTCTACATCAACGTCACCGACGGCATGGTGGTCTACCCCAAGATCATCGAAAAGCGCATCCGCGAGTTCCTGCCCTTCCTTGCCACCGAGAACATACTGATGGAGGCCGTCAAGCGCGGCGGCGACCGTCAGGCGCTGCACGAGAGGATCCGCCAGCACTCCATGGAGGCCTCCCGCCGCATGAAGGAGGAGGGCGCGGACTGCGACCTGCTCTCCCGCCTGGCCGCCGATCCCGCCTTCGGCATGACGCGCGAGCAGCTGGACGCCGTGCTCGACCCCAGCCTCTACATCGGCCGCTGCCCCGAGCAGGTGGACGAGTTCCTCGCCGACTACATCCAGCCCATACTCGACGCCGAGGGCGACGTCCAGGTCGACGCTCAGGTCAACGTCTGATCCCCTCCGGCACAACAAAAGGCTCAGCAGTCCCCTTTTTGGAAGCTGCTGAGCCTCTAATTTATGATGGTGTCCCCGTTTTTTGACTCGGAAACGTGCGCGGCCGCTATACGGCCTCCAGGATCAGCACCCAGTCGCAGCCCTTGCCCTGCGTGGGCGGCGCGAACAGATTGCGTCCCTCCGGCGGCAGGATGGCGAACACCCGCTGCGCGCCCGTGCGCGGGTCGAACCACAGCGCCCGCACCTGCTTTGCCCCTGGGAACAGCGTCAGATCCAGCGCAAACGGCACGCCCAGCGGGCTGTAAACGTAGGCATACCCGTCGCCCCGCGCCGCCGCCATGTGCCCCATGCCGGGCAGATCCTCCAGCAGAAGCTCCGGCGCGGGCCGCAGCGAGAAGTAGTCGTGCGACAGCCGCAGGTGCTTTACATACCCCATCTGCCGCGCGCCCGGGTGCGTGAGCGCCTCGCGCCAGCGATAGGGGAAATACGAGGAGGGCTCCGTCGTCATCGACCAGATGCAGTGGTTGCCGTAGGTGTGCCCGTACGCGCCCGCCAGCACGTCCCAGTAGGCGTTCTGCCGCACGTCGGCCTCGTCCCAGTACCAGCCGATGCGGTCGTTGAAGCACGCCGGGTGATCCTCATACCGCGGTTCGGAGTCCAGATAGGGCTTGTCCGACGCCGCAGCCATCTTGCGCATCACCGCGTCGCTTGCGTAGCACTGCTCGATGCCGTGGCCCGTCTGCGCGGTGTGGAAGTCGATGTAGTCCGCGTCCGGCAGAAAGTCCGTCGAGTCCTTTGCGCCCGGCGGGTGGAAGGTGATCAGGTGGTTGGGGTCGGCCTCGCGGATGCCGCGCGCCATCGCGTCGAGTATGCGGCGGTGCGCGCCTTCGATGGGACGGTCGCCGCCCAGCATCCAGATCAGGTTCCAGCGGCCGCTGTACCGCGCGCCGATCCACTTGCCGTAAACATACGCGTTGTCCTCGTCAAACACCACCGGCCCCTTGCCCCAGCACAGGTTGATCTTGTCGCCCCAGGTGGGCAGCAGCGCGATCAGCATGCCGTGGGCCGCCGCCGCGTCCAGAGCCCTGTCCACGTGATCCCAGTAGGAGTATTCTCCACCCAGATCGGGCTTCGTCGGGTCAGGCAGGCCGTCCGTGAAGTGAAAGGGCAGCCGCCCGTGCGCGTTGGGCACCGTCAGGCCCTCAAACTCCGCCAGCGCCACGCATTGGCTCACCGTGAACCCCTGCGCCGCCCGCGTCGAGAAGTAGGTCTCCAGCTCGTCCGCGCGCAGCCGGTGGAACAGCTCCCAGGCCGTGTCGCCCAGGTAAAAGAAGGGCTCGCCCGTCTCCCACGCCAGATATCGCCCCTGCACCGTCAGCTTTTTCATACTCTGTGCACCCCTTTGCGGTTTTTTGTCTGTGATGGATAAATACAACAAAACCCCCGCGTTTTCCTTCCTGTCGGGAAAAAGCAGGGGCTTCCTTTACTTGTCCAGCATGTTGTCCGCGTCGGCGAGGAAGGCGCGCAGCTCGTCCATCCGCGCCCGCGCCTGCGCCGCACCCTCTTCGTATACCGCGTGCAGCCGCTCGGGCTTCTTTTCGAACACGTCCACGTCCATCTGCTCCGGGTAGAACACCATCGCCCGGCCGTCCTTTTCCAGCTCCGCAAGACGCTGCCGCTGCGCGTTGTACACCTCGTGGCGCACGCGCACCGTTTCCACCATGTTGGGATAGGCCCGCAGCGCGTGCCGGTACACGCCGAGCGCGGGCACCGGGGACTTGACGTAGCCGCGCGGCCGCGTCACCACCACGACCACCTTGTCGCAGTGCCGCAGCGCCTCGTCAAACGGAATGGGATCGGACGTCCCGCCGTCTAAGTATTGCCCGCCCTCCACGGTCACGATGGGGGAGAACAGCGGAATGGAGCTGGACGCGCGGTAGTAGTCGTTGAGCACCGTGCGCGGCGGGTTCTCCACGTACCGCGCCGAGCCGGTGACCACGTCCGTCACGCCGATGACCATGCGCGTGCCGGTGGCGTAGAACGTGTCGTAGTCGAACAGCTCGTGCTTGGCCGGGATCTCGTCAAATATGAAGTCCATGCCGAACATCGAGTGCCCCTTGCGCAGCAGGTTTCCAAAGGAAAGATAGCGCTTGTCGGGCAGGAACCGCTCCACGATGCGCTGCCCGCGCCCTGCCTGCCGCGAGACATACGACGCCGCGTTGCAAGCCCCTGCCGACACGCCGATTACATAGGGAAAGTACAGCTTTTCTTCAAGCAGCACATCCAATATCCCCAATGTATAAGACCCGCGCATCCCGCCGCCTTCCAAAACCAAACCCACTCTCGCCATAACGCACTACCTCACAATTACGCACAACCCATACAAGCTTTCTTTTGCAGCTTTTCTTTCTCAGAAAGAAAAGCGCGTACCCTCCCGTCCCCTAATGCAGCACCTTGCCGAGGAACTCGCGCAGGCGGTCGGACTTGGGGTGCTCGAAGATCTCCTCGGGGGAGCCATCCTCGGCGATGACGCCGTTCTCCATGAAGAGAATGCGGTTGGCGACCTTGCGCGCAAAGCCCATCTCATGGGAGACGACGACCATGGTCATGCCGTCGGCGGCGAGCTGCTGCATCACGTCGAGCACCTCGCCCACCATCTCGGGGTCGAGGGCGGAGGTGGGCTCGTCAAACAGCATCACGTCGGGGTGCATGGCCAGCGCGCGCACGATCGCGATGCGCTGACGCTGCCCGCCGGACAGCTGCGAGGGGTAGGACTGCGCCTTGTCCTGCAGGTTGACGCGCGCAAGCAGCTGCATCGCCTCCTGCTCGGCCTGCTCTTTGGCCACGCCCTTTACGATCATGGGCGCCAAAGTGATGTTGTCCAGCACGCTCAGGTTGCTGAAGAGATTGAACTGCTGGAACACCATGCCCATGCGCTCGCGCAGCTCGTTGAGCGCCTTGCCCTTGGCGTGCACCACGGACTGCCCCTCAAACAGGATCTCGCCGCTGGTGGGGTTCTCCAGACGGTTCAGGCAGCGCAGGAAGGTGGACTTGCCCGCGCCCGAAGCGCCGATGACCACGATCACCTCGCCCTTGCGGATCACGGTGTTCACGCCCTTGAGCACCTCGAGCTTGCCAAAGTGCATCTTCAGATCTTCTACGGTCAGGATCACGTCGTTGTTAGCGGGCACTGCGCTTCATCCTCCCTTCCAGTACGCCCAGCAGGCGCGAGGTGGTAAAGGTCATCACAAAGTAGATCAGCGCGCAGACGATCAGCGACTCAAAGTAGCGGTAGGAGCTGGAGTACACCTGCGAGGTGTTGAACATCAGCTCCGTGATACCGATGACCGTGACGATGGACGACTCCTTGATGACGGTGACAAATTCGTTGCCCAGCGCGGGCAGTATGTTTTTGAAGGCCTGCGGCAGCACCACGCGGCGCATGGTCTGCCAGGAGGTCATGCCCAGCGAGCGGGCGGCCTCGGTCTGGCCCTTGTCCACCGCCTGAATGCCCGCGCGCACGATCTCTCCAACGTATGCGCCCGAGTTCAGGCCCATGGCCAGTATGCCCGAGGCAAAGCGCGGGAAGTCAAACCCCAGCCCCGAAATGTTGGGGATCTTCACGCCGATCTGCGGCAGCGCGTAGAAGATGAAGAAGATCTGCACCATCAGCGGCGTGCCGCGGATGAACTCCGTGTAGGCCGCCGACAGCAGCGACAGCGGCTTGAACTTGCCCAGGCGCAGCAGCGCCAGGAAGATGCCCAGGATCAGGCCCAGGACCACCGTGAACAGGGAGAGCACCAGCGTCGTGCCCGCGCCGCGCACGAACATCGGCCAGTATTTGCTCAGAAAGCTGAAATTCAGATCCATTTGGCGAATCCTTTCTGTTCGGTGCGTAAAAAAACGCCATCCATAGGGAAAGACGCGGATCAGTTGATACCAATCCGCGTCCTTTCGTCAGCGTACAGCAATCGAAAGATCAATCCTCAACGATCTGGTCGATGGCCAGCGCAACGGCCTCGTCGTAGATCTTCTGCATTTCGCCGTTGTCCTTCATCTCCTGAATGACCTCGTCGATGAAGGCCACCAGATCCTCCTTGCCCTTGGCAACGGGGATGGCCACGCCGCCCTCGTCAACGGGCATCTCGAAGGAGCAGACCACCAGCTCGCCCTCGTAGGCCGCCGCATAGCAGTCGGCAACGGGCTTTTCCAGGCAGATGGCGTCGATGTTGCCCGTCTTGAGCTCCTGGATCAGCGTGGAGGTCTTGGGCAGGATCAGGGACTTGGCGTTGGTCATTTCCTCGGTCACCAGCGTGTTCTGCGCGGTGCCCTGCTGCGCGCCGATGGTCTTGCCGTCAAAGCTCTCCTTGGCGGTGAAGGAATCCACCTCGTCCGCGCGGACCAGGAAGCAGTTGGTGGTGTCGTAGTAGTTGATGGAGAAATCCACCGCTTCCTTGCGCTCCGCAGTGGGGGTGATGGAGGCGGCAATGTCCACGGTGCCGGCCTGCACGGCGGGGATCAGCGAGTCAAACGCCATCTCGCTCTTGACCAGCTTGACGCCCAGCTTGTCGGCGATGGCCTGCGCAAGGGAGACGTCCATGCCGACGCCAACGGACTGGCCGTCTTCGATCACGATGAACTCAAAGGGCGGGTAGGTGGACTCGGTGCCCAGGATCAGCTCGCCGCGCTCGCGGATGGCGTCCAGGGTGGGGGTGGCGGAGGCGTCCGCCGCAGGCTCCTTCTTGGCAGAGCAGCCCGCGATCACCGATACGAGCATCAGCATCGCGCATACGAGCGCCAGCAGCTTCGTCATTTTCTTCATGTCAGAACAACTCCTTTTTCAAGGTGAAATCATAAGTCAGATTATAACCGCATCTTTCGGTTTATGCAAGCAGATGCGCATAATTTTACAGAATATTTCGCATTTCAGTGCATATATTCATGCTCTATGCAGTTTTGCGCGCTATAAAATGAATTTCTGCGCCGCATCCCAGACTTTTTTTGCAGCCTGCTGTGCCTGCGCCGCCTCCTGCCGCATCTGCGCAGGTCCGTGTTCGCGCACGCGCCCGTCCGTCATGCGCAGCGCGATGTCGCGGCTCTGCCCGCGGTACACCAGCTCGATCAGCGGGTAGTTGTGCGGCGCGAGGCAGCACGGATCCACCACCAGCAGGTCCGCGCAGAACCCCGGCTCGATGCGCCCGAGCTTGCGGTGCAGCCCCTGAGCGCCCGCCACCGTCGCCGCGTAGAACGCATCCGACGCCTGAAACTGCGACGCGTTGCTGTCCAGCTTGCCGCCGAAGGCCGCCTGCCGCATCTCGTCGAGCATGCTCATGCCGTAATACCCCGTGGACAGGCAGGTGTTGATGTCCTGCTTAAGGTTGGTCACGATGGGGAAGGGCACGCCGTCCTGCATCGCCGTCACCGCCGACATCGCCACCGTCGCGCCCGCCGTGCGCAGCCGCTCGCGGTCGAAAAAGTCCGTGTCATAGCCGCCCACCACGACGGTGCGGTCGGTCAGCATGCCCTCCTGCGTCAGCTTGCCCACCGGCGACACGCCAAACGTCATGCGGCTGAACTGCTTTTCGTATTCGCAGTACGCGGCGCGCACCAGCAGAGGGTCCGCCCCGCGCGCCGCTGCGTACATCTCCTGCGAGGTGGTCTCCACGGAGTACAGCCCGTCGTCGGCGCGGAAACTCCCGCCCGCAAGGCCGGGACTGCGGTACAGCCCGCTGTGCTCCGCGCAGGGGTAGCCGTTTGCGGTCGCCTCTTCATACACAAAGCAGCGCAGGCCCAGCGCTTCGGCCTCCTCCCGGACGAACCGGCCGAACGCCGGGTGCGTCAGCTCCGCCAGCGTCGTGACGCCGGAATCCAGCGCCTGCCGCAGCGCCCAGCGCACCACCGCGCGCTTTTCGCCGTCCGAGAGCACCTGCGCTGCGATCTCCAGCAGGGGCAGCACGCGCCCGTGGATCATGCTGCCCTGCCACCGGGCGCGGGAATAGTCCGGGATCAGCCCGCTGCACAGCACGGACGCCGCGCACGAGGAGCCCACGTCCACAAATCCCGGCAGCACCCACATGCCCTGCGCGTCGATGACTTCCGCAGAAGCGTCGCGGATTTCCTCTTTAATATCCGCAAACAGCCCGTCCTCGATGAGCACGTCCGCGTATTTCATCTTGATGGAGTGGTATCCCTCGTGGATGAAGGTGATGACCAGACCGTTCTTTACGATGGTTTTCATGCGCGCACCTCCCCGTCGTACAGCGCGTTGAGCGCCGCAAGGTTCTCCCGCGCCTCGGAGAGGTTCGCCACGCCCAGGTTGTAGACGTCGATGAACGCCCGCCGCTCGAACGCCCAGCGCAGCGCGCCGGGGATGTCGTAGGTCAGCTCGCCCTTGCCCAGCACCTTGATGACGTACACGCCCTTGCCGTTGTTGTGCGTCTTGCGCAGCGCCGCCTCCATGTCTGAAAGCGTCCCCTCCTCGATGCGCGAGCCCTCGCGGTTGAAGGGCGCGCACACGATCTGGATCTCCGGAATGTCCGCCGCCGCGGCGACCACCGGCGCGCAGTGCGTCGACAGCCCCACCGCGCGGATCACGCCCTTTTGCTGCATCTCCAGCAGGTACTCAAACGCCGGCATTTTCTCGTTCAGCGAGCCCGCCGCCACCTCGTGCAGCAGGAAGATGTCGATGTATTGCAGGTCCAGCTCGCGCAGCGTGCGCGTCAGGTCGTATTCCGCCTCCTGCCGCGAGCGCCCGTAGGTCTTGGAGGTGATCACGATCTCCTCGCGCCTGAACTGCTTCAGCCCCTCGGCCACCTGCGTGTGGCTGCCATAGGCGTTGTCCGTGTCCCAGAAGTTGATGCCGTGCAGCCGCGCCGCATCGGCCAGTATGTTTCCGCCGAATTCCGGCACGCTGCGGTTGATGTGTTCGGTGCCGAAGCACACCTGCGAGACGCGCACCGGTCCCAGCATCACCTGCCGCGCGCGCACGTTTTGTTCAGCCGGTATCATGCGCCCTCCTTACCCGATGTACTTGATGACCACATCGGAGATCCAGTCTGCATACAGGTCAAAGCAGGTCTCGCCCGCCTCGATGGTCGCGTCCGCCGGGTCGCCCACATAGCCGGGGCACTGCGCGGTGCCCTGCGGCGCGTACACGCCCACCGCGCCGCCGTAGTAGCCCAGCCCGTCCAGCTTGTAGTGCCGGTCGTCCGCAGGCGGATACCAGCCCGGCAGGTCGTCAAGGTTTACCAGCCCCGGCACGGCCACCATCGTGCAGCTCGTCTCGTCCTCGCCGCCGTGGCCCTGGTGCTCGGGGTTTTTGAGGAACTTGGGCCACTCGTCGTTCATCGGCGGGATCCAGTTGCACACGATGGCGGTCAGCCCGTGATCCTCGTAGAGATCCTTTGCCGCCACGTTCATGCTGGCCAGATTTTCCGCATGGCTGACGCAGAACACAAAGCGCCTAAAGCCCGACTTGGCCAGCGACACGCACAGCTCCTTGATCATCGCGATCAGCGTCAGCTGGCTGACGTACCCGTTGCCAAAGTTCTCCGTTCGCTCCCACTGGTTGGTCTGCACGCCGAACGGGAACGCGAACCCCGGCACTGCCTCCATGCCCTTTTTCTCCAAATACTGCGCCACGCGCCGCACCAGCACGTTGCCCTGGAAGGTGTCGCACCCCAACGGCAGGTGCTTGCCGTGGTTCTCCAGCGCGCCGAAGGAAAACACGATGGTGTCGCAGGTTTTGAGCTTTTCCTTCAGCTCCGCCGCCGTCATCTCCGTGATGTTCTTGGGCCCGTGCACCTCGTAGAGCAGTTCTTCATTTGCATACATGATCTGATTCCCCCTTGTTTTTCTGTATTACTGCGCGGTAAATCCGCCGTCAATGGTCAGGCACGTGCCCACCACGCCGCTCGCCTCGTCCGACGCGAGAAAAATGATGCCGTTTGCCACCTCGTCCGTCGTGATGAGCCTGCCGATGGGCTTTTCCACCTTCACCTGCTCCAGCATCGCGCGCCGTCTCTCCGGGTCGGTCTCGCCCTCCCAGAAGATGGGCGTGTCCGTCGCCCCCGGGCAGACGCAGTTGATGCGCACGCCGTAGGGGATGGCCTCCAGCGCCGCCGAGCGCGTCAGGCTCACCATCGCGCCCTTGGTCGCCGTGTACACCGCCAGCTCGTGGTAGCCCACGAATGCCAGCTCCGACGCGCAGTTGACGATGGCCCCCGCCCCCTGCGCCTTCATCAGCGGCAGTATCTTTCGCATCATCAGAAAGGTGCCGCCCAGGTTGATGTCCATCATCCTGTCGTATTCCGCCTTTGTGGTGTCCACCAGCAGCTTGGTCACCTGCACGCCCGCCACGTTCACCAGCACGTCGATGCGCCCGAACCGCGCAAGCGCCTGCCCAACTGCCGCGTCCACAGCATTTTCATCCGCTACGTCGCAGACGCAGCCCTCCGCCTCGCCGCCCGCAGCTTCGATGCGCGCCTTCGTCTCTTCCAACCCTTCGCGGTTCACGTCCACGAGGAACACCCTCGCGCCCTCGCCCGCCAGCCGCACCGCCGCCTGCGCGCCGATGCCCGACGCCGCGCCCGTCACCACCGCGACTCTGTTCGCCAGTCTCATGCCGATTCCTCCATTTTTTTGCATATGTATTCAGCGGGTATGATTATACATCATACCCGCCCAGACTGTCAAATAAGCCACATTGCAACACCGCAATGTGGCTTATTGCAGGAGAAGATACGGAAGAAAAGGGAAAGCATCCACTTGTGGATGGCGAATTTCTTGAGATTCATCGCAGCAAATTTGAGCTTGACCCAGGCGGTTACCGCGGTCAGCCCTCGATAGGGTGTATAACGCATCGCGTGTTTCTCTTTCGCGTCCGCAAAGACACGC
>JAXEXP010000035.1:0-33203 GCA_034113365.1 Candidatus Spyradocola sp. | reverse complement strand
TCTTTCTTTAGCATCTTCATCACCAAACTTTAGTATAGCAAAAAAGACCGCTCTTGGCGACCTTTTTTGACAAGCTGAGGGCCCCCTTCATACGAAGGGGGCCCTTTCTCGGCGGGCGCCGCACGGGTGTTGCCTGCTGTGTGGGGCTTTGGTGTGTGCGGCGCGTCGGTGGGTTAGTGGCAGTCGGAAGGGGTACGGGGGATTTCGAGCGAAGTCGAGAAATCTCTCAGTGCTCTGCGTGGAGCAGGCGATCTTCAAATGTGCCGTGGAAGATGCGTTCGCGCTCCGCTTCGGTCAGCGGCAGGGAGAGGAAGCGGTCGAGCTCCTCGGCATGGTCCCACATGGGGAAATCGCTGCCCCACATGAAGCGCTCTACGCCAAAGTAGTGCAGCATGTCCACAGCCTCGTCGGGCTTGATGAAGGGGAGCGAGGAGGAGGTGTCGAACAGCACGTTGGGACAGTCGCGCAGCGTCTCCATCGCCTCCTGCCAGGACTGGTAGCCGCCAAAGTGCGCGCCGATGCATACCAGGTCGGGGAAGGCGTCGACCACATTGCGCAGGCGGTGGGGCGCGGAATAATTGTAGCGGTTGTCGCCGGTGTGGAAGAGTATGGGCAGGTGGCGCTCGGAGATGGCCTTGTACATCTTCATTGCGGCAGGGGCGTCGATGTCAAAGAGCTGAAAGTCGGGATGCAGCTTGATGCCGTGCAGGCCCAGCTCCAGCACGCGGTCCAGCTCCTGCTCGATGTGCTCGTAATCGGGGTGCATGGTGGCAAAGCCGTAGAACTGCTCGTGCTTGCGGCACTCCTCGTCGATGAAGGTGTTGATGTGCTCCACCTGTGCGGGGCGCGTGGCCGTTGTGCAGACGAGGAAACGGGTGACGTTGATGCGTGCGCCATTTTCCAGCAGCGTCTCCGAGGAGCCGATGTAGCTCATGGGCAGGTCGTAGAAATGGCCGATATTCACCGTGGCCTTTTCGGCGATCTTGGCGGGGAAGATGTGCGCATGTGCGTCGATGATGGAATAATTGTGCATAAATGCCTCCGAAACAAACCGTATCACTTACGGTATTATAACATAAAAAGCCCCGTAAAACGGGACTTTCGTGTTTTTTTACATGATGCAGGCAGTTCAGAGCATTTTGCGGCGGCTCAGGATGATGATGGAGATGATCGAGGCGACGAGCGAGACGCCCAGCAGCGCCCAAAAGCCCCAGACGTTGTGCTCAAAGGGCACCGCGACGTTCATGCCCCAGATGGACGCGATGAGCGTGGGGATGGACAGCACCAGCGTCAGCGAGGTCAGCACCTTCATGGTATCGTTGGCATTGTTGGAGATGACGGAGGAGAAGCCGTCCATGGTGGAGGAAAGAATGTCGCGGTAGATGGTACACATCTCGATGGCCTGTTTGTTTTCGACGATAACGTCCTCCAAAAGGTCCTCGTCCTCGGGAAAGCGGCGAATGAGATCGGAGCGCAGCAGGCGCTCGAGCACGTTTTCATTGGATTTGAGCGAGGTTGCGAAGAAAACCAGAGACTTCTCCAGGCGCATCAGCTGCATCAGCTCCTGATTGCGCAGCGTCTTTTCCAGCTGATTCTCCACGGCGGTGGTCTTTTTGTCGATCTGGCGCAGGTATTGCAGATAGCGTGTGCTGTTGCGGTAGAGGATCTGCAGGATGAAGCGCGTCTTTTTATAGGTATAGAAGCCCTTGACGCGGTTCTGCGCAAAGTCGCGCATGATGTGGCTGTCCTTGAGGCAAACTGTGATGAGGTGGTTTTCCGTCATCAGGATGCCCAGAGGGATGGTGGAGTAGACGAAGTCCTTGCCGTCCACCTCGATGGTGGGGATGTCCACCAGGATCAGGCTGACGCCACCCTCCGTCTCCAGGCGGGCGCGCTCTTCGGGGTCGAGCGGCGCGCGCAGCATGTCCGGCTCTGCGCCGGTCTTGCGCGAGACGTCCATCAGCTCCGCGTCGTCGGGATGCACCATGCAGACCCAGCAGCCCTTTTCCAGGCTGTCGGTCTCCACGAGCTTGTCGTCAATGGTGTTGTAGTACGTGACCATGCGCATCCCTCCTCGTTTGCAGCCTCGTTCTATTGTATCACAGCAAAGGGGGGTCATGCAAACGCAATCCGCAACTTTTTGGCGGAATGATGAAAATAATGAATTTTCAAATTAGATATGGAGTGTTGGATGAAGATGTGATATAATAATGAAAACCACATCATGCGTATTGGAAAGTGAGGATTTGACCTATGGCCGGAATCAAGATCGTGACCGACTCCTCCGCCTGTCTGAGCAGGGAATACTGCCAGGAGCACGACATCGCGGTGATGCAGCTGAGCTACACGTTTGAAGGCGAGACCGCGCAGGAGGGCGCGCCGGAGGACTGGGATACATTTTACGAGCGGTTTGCTGCGTCGGAGGACTTCCCCAAGACCTCGCAGGCGGGAATGCACATGTTCCTGCACGCATTCGAGCAGGCGCTGGGCGCGGAGGGGTACGACAGCGTGGTGTGCATGACCATCACCTCGGGCGTGAGCGGCACCTATCACGCGGCGCAGACGGCGGCGGGCATGGTGGATCCCGAGCGCATCCATGTGATCAACTCCAAGGGCGGCGGCAGCTCGCTCAAGATGCTGGTGCTGGACACCGTCGAGCGCATCGGGCAGGGGATGGACGTGCAGCAGGTGGTGGAATTGGCGCAGCAGGACGTGGCGCAGCTGCGGTACCAGTTCACGCCGGGGTCGCTGGAATACCTGCGGCGCGGCGGGCGCATCTCCACGGCGATGGCGATGCTGGGCGGCGCACTGAAGATACTGCCGCTGATCGAGCTGGTGGACGGTGAAATGACGGTAGCGGAGCGCATCCGCGGCGGACAGAAGAAGGTTGTGGACAAGATGATCGCGCGGCTGCCCGAGCGTGTGCGCAAAATCGGCATCTCGCATGTGCTGGCGCTGGAGCTTGCGCGCGACGTGGAGGCGAAGCTGCGCGCGAAGTACCCCAACGCAGCCATTCGCATCGATCAGATGAACCCTGTGATTGGCTGCCATTTGGGGCCGGGGGCGCTGGGCATTGCGGCGCTGTGCAACTGACAACACAAAAGAGACGAAGAGATCCCCGTTGCCGTAAGCCGGCAGCGGGGATCTTTGCGCACAAAAAAGTCCGCCGGAGCGGGTGCTCCGACGGACCTTTTGATGCAGTGGGAATTAGTCGTTCTTGGCCAGACGCTTGTAGGTGGCCAGACGCTCGTTGGCATCCTCTTCAGCCTTGGCAAACAGGGTATCCGCAACCTCGGGGAAGAGCTTGGCCAGGGCGGTGTAACGGGTCTCGCCCATGATGAAGTCCTTGTAGGAGGCAGTGGGATCCTTGGAATCCAGAGAGAAGGGATTCTTGCCCGCGTCAGCCAGCTCGGGGTTGAAGCGGTACAGCGGCCAGTAACCGGCCTCGACGGCCTTCTTGATCTCGGCCTGAGACTTGGTCATGTTGATGCCGTGGTTGATGCAGGGCGCGTAGGCGATGACCAGGGACGGGCCATGGTAAGCCTCAGCCTCGGTCAGAGCCTTGAGCAGCTGGGCGGGGTTGGCGCCCATGGCGACGGTCGCGACGTAGACGTAGCCGTAGCTCATGGCCATCATGCCCAGATCCTTCTTGCGGGTGCGCTTGCCGGCCGCGGCGAACTTGGCCACAGAGCCGGTAGGCGTGGACTTGGAGGACTGTCCGCCGGTGTTGGAGTAGACCTCGGTATCCAGCACGAGGATGTTGACGTCCTGACCGGAGGCCAGCACGTGATCCACGCCGCCGTAACCGATGTCGTATGCCCAGCCGTCGCCGCCGAAGATCCAGATGGACTTCTTGGTCAGCAGATCGGCGTCGGCGACCACGAGGCGAGCCAGCTTGCAGGCGTCGCAATCGCAGCCCTCGATGATGGCGTCCTTGCAGGCGGCCAGCAGCTTCTTGCCGGCGGCCTCGGAGCCCTTGGCGTCGTCCATGTTCTCCAGCCACTCGGCGCCGGCGGCCTTGATGTCGGCGTCGGTCCAGTCGACGGCGATCAGAGCCTTGACGTTGTCGGCCAGCTTGGCACGGCGCTGGTTGACGGCCAGGTTCATACCGAAGCCGAACTCAGCGTTGTCCTCAAACAGGGAGTTGGCCCAGGCGGGACCATGACCCTCCGCGTTGGTGGTGTAGGGGCAGGTCGGGGCGGAGCCGCCGTAGATGGAGGAGCAGCCGGTGGCGTTGGCGATCAGCATGCGATCACCGAACAGCTGCGTGACGAGCTTGACGTAGGGAGTCTCGCCGCAGCCGGCGCACGCGCCGGAGAACTCGAACAGGGGCTGCAGGTACTGAGAGCCCTTGACGGAAGCGGTGTTGACGCCGGTCTTGACGACGGGCTGCTTCATTGCGAAGTCCCAGTTGGCGGCCTGCGCAGCCTGGGTCTCCAGGGGCTTCATGACCAGAGCCTTCACCTTGGCGGGGCAGGTCTCGGCGCAGGAGCCGCAGCCCGTGCAGTCGAGCACGCTGACCTGCACGCGGACCTGGTACTTGCCCTTTTCGGCAGGAGACAGGTTGGCGTCCTTGGTCACGAAATCAGCGGGAACAGCGGTGCCGTTGGGAACCAGGATGGGACGGATGGCCGCATGCGGGCAGACCAGAGAGCACTGGTTGCACTGGATGCAGTTCTCGGGAATCCACACGGGGACGTTGACGGCGGTGCCGCGCTTCTCGTACTTGGTGGTGCCCACGGGCACGATGCCGGCGGGGTTGAAGGCGGAAACGGGGAGAGAATCGCCGTTGTGCGCCAGGATGGGCTTGATGACCTCGTCAAAGTGCTGCGTGGCCTCGACCTTGGCAGCGACCGCGCCGGTGGTGGCGTTGGCCCACTCGGCGGGAACGGGGATCTCGACCAGGCCGCCGATGGCAGCGTCGATGGCGTCCCAGTTCTTCTTGACGACGGCGTCGCCCTTCTTGGCGTAGGACTTCTTGGCGGCGGCCTTCATGTACTGGTCGGCCTCCTCGTAGGGGATGACCTGGGCCAGCTTGAAGAACGCGGCCTGCATGATGGTGTTGGTACGGTTGCCCATGCCAACCTTGGCGGCGATGCCGATGGCGTCGATGTTGAAGAACTTGGCCTTCTTGGCGGCCAGAGCGCGCTTCATCTCCGCGGGGAGCATCTCGTCCATCTGCTCAGCGGTCCAGTGGGAGTTGAGCAGGAAGGTGCCGCCCTCCTTCAGGTCGGAGATCATGTCGTACTTGGTCACGTAAGAGGGGTTGTGGCAGGCGATGAAGTCGGCAGAGTCGATCAGGTAGGTGGACTTGATCTCCTTGTCGCCGAAGCGCAGGTGGGAGATGGTCAGACCGCCGGACTTCTTGGAGTCGTACTCGAAGTAGCCCTGAGCGAACTTGTCGGTGTGGTCGCCGATGATCTTGATGGAGTTCTTGTTGGCGCCGACGGTACCGTCAGAGCCCAGGCCGTAGAACTTGCAGGAGATGGTGCCGGCGGGAGCCGCATCCACCTTCGCGCCGATGGGCAGGGACGTGCCGGTCACGTCGTCGTTGATGCCCACGGTGAAGTGGTTCTTGGGGGTCTCGAGCTTGAGGTTCTCGTAGATGGCGGTGATGTAGGTGGGGTTGAACTCCTTGGAGCCCATGCCGTAGCGGCCGCCCACGACCTCGATGCTGCGGCCGGTCTCGTTCAGAGCCGCAACGACGTCCAGATACAGGGGCTCGCCCAGGGAGCCGGGCTCCTTGGTGCGGTCGAGCACCGCGATCTTCTTGACGGAGGCGGGGATGGCGGCGGCGAACTTGTCCGCCGCGAAGGGACGGTAGAGGTGAACCTTGACCATACCGACCTTCTCGCCGCGGGCGTTGAGGTAATCGATGGTCTCCTCAGCGGCCTCGGCGCCGGAGCCCATGATGACGATGATGCGATCCGCATCGGGCGCGCCGTAGTAGTCGTAGAGGTGGTAGGGACGGCCGGTCAGCTCGGAGACCTTCTTCATCTCCTCCTCGACGATGGCGGGAACGGCGTTGTAGTACTTGTTGGCCGCCTCGCGGTTCTGGAAGTAGATGTCGCCGTTCTGCGCGGTGCCCTGCTGATGGGGATGCTCGGGGTTCAGCGCGCGGGCGCGGAACTCGGCAACCTTATCGAAGGGACAGAGCTTGGCCATGTCCTCGTAGTCGATGACGTCGATCTTCTGGACCTCGTGAGAGGTGCGGAAGCCGTCAAAGAAGTGCAGGAAGGGAACGGAAGCGCGCAGGGTGGACAGGTGCGCCACCAGCGCCAGGTCCATGGCCTCCTGAACGGAGTTGGACGCCAGCATCGCAAAACCGGTCTGGCGGCAGGCCATCACGTCCGCATGATCGCCGAAGATGTTCAGCGCGTGCGCAGCCAGGGCGCGGGCGGAGACGTGGAAGACGCAGGGCATCAGCTCGCCGGAGATCTTGTACATGTTCGGGATCATCAGCAGCAGGCCCTGAGAGGCGGTGAAGGTGGAGGTCAGAGCGCCCGCGGCAAGAGAGCCGTGCACAGCGCCTGCAGCACCGGCCTCGGACTGCATCTCGGTGACCTGAACCTTCTGGCCGAACAGGTTGATCCGGCCGTTGGCAGCCCACTCATCAGCGGATTCTGCCATGGGGGAGGAGGGGGTGATGGGGTAGATGGCGGCTACATCGCTGAACGCATACGCGACATGCGAGGCAGCCGTATTCCCATCAATGGTCATTTTCTTGCCCATGATAAGAAAGCCTCCTTAAAGGTAATATGACAACCGTGCCACGAATAGGCGCGGCAAGCGGAGTCTTGCGTTAAAGACCCTCATATAGATTATAGAAACTCCCAAACGCAATGTCAAGGAAGGAACGGAAATGTGTTCAGAAAAATAACAGATTTTGAGGGGATCATGACCGTATATCGCCCGATTTTCCGCACTGTGGAACGGGAGGAGAGCGTGTGAAATTTATGGAACAAAACAACGGGACGGTTCGTCTATACGATGGATGCGGAGGCTCCTGTCCGGCGCGCATGGAATTGAATCAAAAAACGCGCGGGCGCGGGAGCGCAAGGGGGGGAGAGGGCTTGAAGAGGATGTCCGCATGGGTCGTGGCGCTGCTGGCGGCGCTGGTGCTGTGCTCGTGCTCGGCGATGAGCGCGTTTGCGCCGCAGAGCGCGGAGACGGCGGTGCAGCAGCAGCCCTCTGCGCCGGCAAGCACGCCGCTGCCCGTGCCGCAGAGCACGCACAGCGGGACGCCTGCGCGCGGCAACAGCTCGGCCAACCTGCTCAGCGGCAGGATGGCGATGGATGAAGCGGGCACGCTGTACGTGGCGGGGCGCGAGCACGGGGTATACGCGCTGGCTGCAGGCGACTGGACGCGGCTGAGCGGCGACCGGGCGCGATGCCTCAACGCCAGCGGCGGGCGGCTGTACTACGTGGCGCGCAGCAGCGACGCGCTGGCCCCGGAGGGCGCGGTGGAGAGCATCATCTCGATGAAAGCCGACGGCAGCGACCGCAGGGTGCTGCTGGAGGGCGCGCAGGTGGAGAGCGTGGACAGCCGGGACTGGTCGGACACGCAGAAGGTGAGCCACACGCAGTACACCGGCGTGCGCGACCTGACGCTGTGGGGCGACTACCTCTATTTCATCGCAAAGAACGGAAACGCGGGGGCCAGGACCTTCTTCAACCCCTATGAGGACGGGTTCACGCTGACCACCTACAAGGCGAACAAGTCCATCTACCGCATGCCCGTCACGGGCGGCAGTCCGCGCGAGCTGGTGCGCAACGTGGGCAACGGCGATGCGCACCTGTGCCTGTCGGACGGCGGGACGGTGTATTTCAGCACCTGCTACGATTCGGGCGTGTATCCGTACCCGGTGGTGACGCTCAACCGGTGCGGTCCCGACGGCAGCGGACAGGAGCGGCTCTACGGCCGGGAAGAGCCGGGAGAACGGGACGCGACCTGCGAGCGGGTGTCGGGGCTGATGGCGGTGGGCGAGCAGCTGTACGTGCTGGCGCAGGACAGCGAGGGAGACTTCCCCCATGCGCGCATCATGCGCGCCGCAGACGGGGGGTACGCGCTGTGGGACGAGGCGACCTACCACGTCAACCCGGCGTGCGCCGTGGGCAGCGAGCAGATCGTGTGGCTGCACCACGAGGGCGACATGGTCTATGACAGGGATGCGGAGGGCGTCTATACCGGCGACCGGGTGGAGAGCGCCCGGCTGATGCGCAGCGATGGCGGCGCGCTGCCGGGAGAGGCGCTGCACGACTTTGGCGTGCTCCCGCGCTTTGAAGGCGAGTTTTCGCGCTTTGAGCTGTCGGCGTTCGGCGACGCGGTGTATCTGCTGACGGATCAGGCGGTGTTTCGGTTCAACGCGGAGACGCGGCGGCTCAAAAAGCTGGCGGCGCTTCCGCTGGAATAAAATGGAGTAGAAGTATAGGAGGAAATGATCATGAAGAAACTGCTGATGGCGGTTCTGGCGCTGGGAATGGCGCTGGCGCTGTGCTCGTGCGCGCTGCTGGGCGTGCGCATCGACGGGCCGCAGGCGTCTGCGGACGTAAAAACCGTGGAGCCGGAGGAGACGCAGGCCGTGCAGCCTACGGAGGAGCCGGCGGCGCAGCCCGATGAGACGGAGCCCGTGCAGTGGGCGGAGAACCTTTCGGGCAACCTGGCGGCGGGCGGACATCTGGCGATGGACGCGCAGGGCGCGCTGTACGCTACGCGCAACGGCGGCATCTACAAGCAGGACGCGCAGGGACTGCGCAGGATCTGCGAGGACAACGCGAGCGATCTGAACGTGTGCGGCGACCGGCTGATCTACGTCAGCTCGGACTGGACGAGCGACAGCGGCAAGCAGCGCATCGTGTCCGTCGATCTGGAGGGCGGCGACCGGCAGGTGCTGACCGAGGATGCGCCCTATGTGTACGACGTGCGCTACAACGACGACCTGACGGAGATCTCCGGCACCCTCTACAGCGGCTACACGGACGTGGCGGTGTGGGACGGATACATCTACTACATCACGGGCAACGGAAACGAGGATACGCAGCAGATGTACAACCCCTATGAGGACAAGAACGTGACCGTGACCTGGTACAGCGAAAAGTCCATCTACCGCATGCCCGTGGGCGGCGGCGAGGCGGAGGAGCTGGTGAAGAACCTGGGCAACGGCGATGCGCACCTGGCCGTGGCCGAGGGGCGGCTGTGGTACACCACCAGCCACGACAGCTGGGTGTACGGCTACCCGGTGACCACCTTCCACAGCTGCGCGCTGGACGGCACGGACGACCGGCTGCTCTACGGCGACGGCACGCTGACCTCGCCCGATGCCACGCGCGAGCTGGTGTATGGGCTGTTCGTGTCCGACGGCGTGCTGTACGCGTCCGCCTACGACACCGAGGGCGATTTCCCGGACGGGCGGTTGATGTGCGTGCGCAACGGGGAATATGAGCACCTTGGCGAGGAGGCCTTCCATGTGCCCGCCACGGTGGACGGTCAGGGAAGGCTGTACTGGTTCGTCAGCGACGGCGACGTGCAGTGGGAGACCGACGATGAGGGCGTGGTGATGGAGGAATATCACACGAACGCGCGGCTCATCCGCACGCAGTCCGGCAGCGACCTGACGGGCGGCGAGGAACTGATCCGCTTTGAGAAGCTGGTGCGCTTTGGCGAGGATTTCTCCTCGTTTGAGGTGTACGCGCTGGACGGAAAGGCCTATGCGCTGACGGATGACGACGTGTATCTGCTGGAAAACGGCGCGGCGGCCGAGGTGATGGACCTGCCCGAGCTGGACGAGGACGGCGCGTTCGATTAGGGCCGGGCGGGGGAGACAAAAGCGAATTTTTCGTGAATAACGCGGCGGAGACGCCGAACGGCATTGACGGAAAGACGCGTGAATCGGTATAATAAAAGCGGCGCAGCCCGGGGACGGGGGCGCCGCATTTTGCGCAGCAAAGGAAGCGGCAAGCGTATGGAACGGGGACTGTTACAGTTCTATGTGGGCGACGGAAAGGGCAAGACCACCGCGATCATCGGACAGGTGGTGCGGGCGCACGGCTGCGGCATGAAGTGCGCGGTCTACCAGTTTCTAAAGTCCGTGCCCTCGGGCGAGACGGAGGCGCTGCGCGCGCTGGGCGTGCCCGTGGAGCGTGCGGAGGCCGAGAGCCGGAAGTTTTTCTATCAGATGAGCGCCACGGAAAAGGGCGCGTTCCTGATGCGGCAGCGGGCGCTCTACACCCGCGCGGTGCGCGCCATCCGCTCGGGCGAGTACGACCTGGTGGCGCTGGATGAGATCCTGGATCTGATCCAGATCGGCGGGCTGGACATGGATGCGCTGCGCATGGCGCTGACCAGCCGTCCGCAGCACGTGGAGGTGCTGCTCTCGGGCCGGGTGATGCCCCGGCAGCTGCAGGACATCGCGGGCTACATCACCGAGACGCGCGCCGTCAAGCACCCCTTCAACGACGGGGTCCCGGCGCGGCAGGGCATTGAATACTAGGGCCGCGGGGAGCGGGGAAAGAGGATGAGGATGAGAACAAAGCTGGTTGCGCTGGTCGCGCTGCTGCTGTGCTGCGCGCTGCTGGCGGGCTGCATGTCCACCGAGGGGCTGAAAAAGGTGCCCCAGGGCGTGCGCCCCGAGACAATGGATATGGCCGCGCTCGAGCCGCAGTTTCCGTCGGACAGCTCCATCAAGAACCAGATGATGTCGCTGGCCACGGAGGTCAAGACCTCCGAGAGCATCGACGCGCAGCGGGAAAAGTACGATGAATTTCTGCACAACGCCTACATCTACATCGTGGGGCCGTACAACTTTACCACCTATCTGGCCGCCGACGGGCGCTCCATCACGGCCTACTACGAGAGCATGATCAACCACATGAACACCTTCCTGAGCGAGTGGGACGTCTCCGCGTGGTCCGCCATCGGCGACAGCGCGTGGGGCGCGCAGCTCAAGAGCGAGTACGGGCGCCTCAAGTGCACGCCCGACAGCATCCGGAACGCCTATCCCACCGCAAACGAGAGCACCTCCGGCCTGCTCAAGACCATGTATGAGGCGCGCAACGCGCTGAACGAGGCGCTGGAGGGCGACTGGGAGCAGGCCGACGCGGAGGGGCTGCTGGACGACGTGTTCACCTCGCGCGAGGCGGTGGCCGATTCCATGCAGTACGCCTCCTACCTGGATTTTGTGGTGGAAAAGCGCGATCTGCTGCCCTATGATCTGGACAGCCTGCTGCGGCTGGCGCAGCTGGTGCGGGAGCATCTCGTGCCGGCGGTGCAGAGCGCGGAGGACTTTGGCGCGCCGCAGCTGACGGCGGAGCAGTGGCAGGCGGCGCTGCCTGCGCTGGCGGAGAGATTCCCGGAATACAGCGAGGATCTGCTCTATGCGCTGCAGGGCGGCGCCTATGTGGTGGAGGAAGGGCAGCAGAGCAAGCACTTTGCCTATCAGCTCTACCAGTATGACGTCAGCGCGGGCAAGGCGGTGCTCTCCGGGCAGGAGGGCGACGCGCTGGAGGTGCTGCGCGGGCTGGGCCTTGAGGCGCGCAACATGGCGCTGCCCGAGAGCGAGTGGAGCATGAGCGCGCTGGGTGCATACGACTGCGTGCAGGAGGACGCGTTTGCCGGGCGCGCGCTGGCGGAGCTGGACGCGGTGTACGGCGCGGATGCGGACGCGGCGCGGCAGGGGCTGGTCAACGAGATGGCGCGGCAGGTGTGCCGCGCGGCGATGGAGCTGGAGCTGCTGGCGCAGCTCTACGACGACCCCGTGATGGCGCAGGGCGAGCGGGAGCAGCTGGCGCGCGAGCTGGCGGCGGCCTACGGCTTTGAAGGGCTGGAGCTTGCGGACATCGTGCGGGAGTCCGACGACGTGCTGATGGGCGGCCTGGACTGCGCGGGGCGCATGCTGGGCGGCCTGTACGGCCTGACGCTGTATGAGCTGTCCATGCGGGACGCGCAGGCGGCGGATGCGGCGCTGGACGCAGCGCTTGCGGTGTACAACGCGGGCAACCCCATCTCGGCGGGATATTCTGCGGGGATGGACAACCCGTACAGCGCGCAGGGCGTGCAGAACGTGGCCGCGCTGGTCAAATAAAGGAAGGCATTCGGACCGATCCATTGCAGAAAGGAAGCAGGAGCATCATGCAGATGCAGAAATTCATATCCAATCTTGCGCGCTTTGCGCTGCGCGTGCTGGCGTCGCTGACCGTGACCGCGGGGCTGGTGGTGGCGCTGCTCATCCATCGCCCGGAGACGCTGGTGGGCGCGCTGTATGCCGTGCTGATCGCGGCGGGCGTTGCGGGCTGCGCGCTGCTGGCGGGCACGCTGGTGTGCGGGCTGGCCGCAAAGCGCCGGGCGCGCCGCGCGCAGCATGCGTAAAGCGTAAGCGGGGACAAGGGGGGCTGCATGCCGCAGGGAAGGCGGTGCGCGGCCCCTTTTTTGCGGGCTTTTTCAGTGGACAAAATCAAATGGCTATGATAAGATATTTTTATATTATTATGCAGAAAACGGGAATTCCGGCAGGGCGGAACCGCGGGGGGACAGAGAATGGATGCACGGGCAAGGGCGCATCTGGCGCGCGTGGAGGAGCGGCTCAACGCATGGGCGCAGCCGGAGCGCGGCGCCTGTGCGGCCAAGATGGACGTCGAGCGGCAGCGATTGCTGGAGGAGACCATGAGAAGGCGCGCGCAGCAGGGAACTGCGTCGGACTATGTGCTCAGGATGCTGCCTGAGCGCGGTTTTGCACTGTCCGACGGCCAGCCCGACTGCGTGCGCTTTTATCATTATGCGTGCATCAACCCGGACGTGTGGTCCACGTTCCTGTCCGGGGCGCACGCGCCGAGCACCGTGACGCTGATGAAGCTGGTGGTGGCGCTGGGGCTGGACGAGCAGCAGGCGCGGGAGTTCCTGGCGCTGTCGGGCGCGGGGTTCAACCTCAAGGATCCCTGCCACCGCGTGCTGCTGGCGTGCATCGAGTGCGGGTACAGGGACCCGGAGAGCGTGTGCGAGATCCTGGAGTTCTACGAGGGCGTGTACGCGCGCAAGGGAAAGCCGATTAAGAACATCTACCGCGAGCGGACGCGCGCCGGCAGGGCGTGAGCAAGTGTTGGACGGCGTCCAACGCGGCGCGGGGACGGGTGCGGTATACTGAAGGCACAGCAGCGGGAGATCATCCGCTGCGGGAAAGGAGCACAGACCATGAAATTTGACAATAAGGCGATGCAGAGGCTGTACGAGGATGTAAAGGACGCGATGGAGGCGGTAAAGCAGGGCAAGAGCGCGGCGCAGGCGGCGAGCGAGCTGTACGTGCGCGGTCTGCCCGACAAGGATCAGCAGCTGGGCGACGTGATGGCCGAGCGCGTGGAGGAGATCGTGAGCCAGTACGAGAAGCTGGCCAAGGACGCGCTGGCCGACCCCGACGGCTGGATCGACGCGCAGCTGGACCGGCTGGGCGAGAACGGCACGCGGACGGAGCGCTGCCGTCTGCTGCTGCAGATGCTGGAGGGCGTCACCGCGGTCAACGCCAGCCTGACCGGCGAGGAAGTGCGCACGATGCGGGAGCAGAGCATGGAGCTGGACGAAAGACGGGTCAACGAGGAGACGGAGCGCGAGCTGCGCGAGGCGCTCAAGGAGGCCCTGGCGGCGTCCACGCTGGGCGCGGTGCAGCTGGAGGCGCTGGGCGAGGCGCTGGAGAGCCTGCCGCCGGAACAGCTGGAGGAGGGCGTGATCGAGTTTGGACGCGATGCGCATGGCCGCAAGGTGCTGCTGGCGATGACGGCGTACGTCAACGCCAAGAACGGCACGCTGGAGGACGTGCCCGCAGAGGCCACCATCGAGGAGATCACCACCGCCGTCTGCCTGGCGGACGACACGGCGCGCGTCTGTGCCGGTGCGCAAAGCGGCGCCGTATCCGAGGAGGAGGCGCCGCGCATCCTGCAGATACTGGGTCGGGTGGCGGCATTCTATTTGATTGGTAATAGTGTTGCCTTTATTATGTCGGGAGGCCTTGAGATACTAACTGGTGCCGGTTCGCTGTGTACGGGTCTGGTCATACCGGTTGGAATTATGCTGACGATAGTATTGGGAGCGTTTGTTACGTCGATGGGTGACAGTAAGCTGGATGAGACCATTACAAACGGCGCGTGGCGGCTGGGCAAAAAGGCCGTCGCCTGGGTCAAGCAGAAGGCGCAGAGCATGCGCGACCGCAGAAAGGAAAAGCAGCAGGCGGAGCAGGCGGCGGCGCGCTATGCGCAGGTGCAGCAGAACTGCTGCCGCAGGCGCACCGCGGCGCAGCAGAGCGTCGAGGTATAGTTGATCGAAAACACGGTGGATAGAGGCGGAAGCATGGAACTGACCCGGAAGCAGGCGGAGCAGCTGAAAAAGGATGCGCAGCGCGCGCTGGACTCCATGGAAAAAGGCATGACGGCGCAGGAGGCTGCGGCGGAGCTGTACGTCCGCGCGATGCCCGGCAAGGACAGGGAGGCGGGACTGGCCGCTGCGCAGCGCATCGAGCGCATAGTGACGGAGTACGCGCTGCTGAGCGGGGAGGCACGGCGCGACCCGGACGGCTGGATCGACTGCAGGCTGGACGCGCTGGGCGAGGGGTTGGACTGCGCGCAGCGGTGCGCGGTGCTGATGCAGCTGCTGGGCGAGGTGATGGCGGTGCAGCGGGGCGAGGCGGCCCCGCAGGACGGGTTTGACGCGGCGCAGGCGAGCGAGGAGCTGGAAGCGGAGCTGCGCGGCCGCATCCGGCAGGCGCTGGAGTGCTCGACGCTGGGCGCGGCGGAGCTGGACAGCCTGCAGCAGGCGATGCAGCAGATGCAGTGCGGCGGAACGCGCCGTTTCGCGGACTTTGGCGCGCAGCGGCACGATATTTGCGTGGTGGAGGGCATGCTGGCCTACATTGCGGCGCAGGAGCGCGCAGAGGAAGTGACGCCCGAGGAGGCGGCTGTGAGCGTCTGCCTTGCGCAGGACGCAAAGCGCGTGCTGATGGACGCCGCGGAGGGCGTGCTGACCGAGGAGGAAGCGGCGAGGACTATGGCTATGGTGGGGCGCGCGGCGCACATGCTGTCGACGCGCGGCGTGGGCGGCGCGGCGTCGCTGGCGCTCAATGTGGCGCTGCTCCCCGTGTGCCCGACGTTCATCCGCAAACCCGTTGCGATGGTCGCGGGCAATCTGGTCAGCCTGGTGGTGGAACACACGGCAGGCCCGCTGGTGGAGGGCGCGGTGCGCTGCGGCTGGCGGGTCGTGGAGCGCAGCGACGGGCAGTGGGCGCAGCGGCTGCAGCGGCTGTGCCACGAGCAGCAGGAGAACCTCATCCCGCAGTGCGAGCGGGGACTGGACATGCTGGAACACCCCATCGCCAGCCTGTGGGAGCGCATCCGGAGCAGCCGGACCGCTTCTGCCGGGCAGGTGAACGCATGAGGAGGCAACGATGAGGGACAGGAGTACCGAAGCGCGGGAGTGCGTCACGCGCAGACAGGTGAGCGTGCTGCTCGAACGCGTCAGCGCGCTGCGCAGCCAGTTGCATGTCTATCTGCGCGACGGCGTGGACGATCGGGGGCGGCAGCTGCGCGCGTTGTGCCGCAGCTCGGGCAAGGCGTGGCGTCTGGCGCGGCAGCGAGCGGATCTGATCTACAACCGGTATTACACGCAGGGCGGCATCTGCGACGCGCTGGAGACGATGGAGCGCTTTGCGCTGGAGGAGATGGAGGACATCCCCTGCGATCAGGAGATCAAGGACGCGGTGCAGGGCAACTGCGTGCGGATGCTGCTGTTCACCGTGGACCGGCTGCACGGCGCGCTGCGGGAGCTGGACGCGCAGGCCGCAGCGATTTCCCCTGTGGACGGGCCGCTGACCGAGAAGATGCTGGAGCCGCTGGGCTGGGCGCCCGTGGGCGGCAGGATCGAGGCGCTGCACGGCAGGCTGCTGCGGATGCGCGCGAGCGACGAGGCGCTTGCGGACTGCACGCCGGAGGACTGGCGGCTGATGACGGTGCAGGCGGAGGAATGCGCAGGGCTGCTCAGCCGCAACCGCGCGCGCATGCAGGCGGCGGAGGACGGCGCGGTGCAGGCGGGCGTGGAGGAGGACATCCTGCGCGCGGTGGAGGGGCTGCTGGACAGCGCGCCCTTCCGGGTGCTACGCGACGCGGGCGCGAGGGCGGAGGACATCCCGCGCTGCGCAGAGGAATTTGCATCCCTTGCGCGCGGCGTGATCGACCGGTATGAGAGAAAATAAAGAGTACACAGACGAGTGAGGCGGGAGAGAGTCATGACACAGGTAAACACACAGCAGGTGGTCATCGTCGGGCTGGACATCGGGCATGGCGAGTGCGCGGCGACCTATTTCCGCGTAAACGAGGGCAAGAGCTGGAATCCGCTGGCGCTGACGCAGAACAAGGATCATGTGATCCCGTCGGCCATCTATTACGGCGCGGACGGCAGCATCACCATCGGCAAGGCGGCCGCGGCCAACCACGATTCCATCAGCTACTTCAAGCGCCCGCCGAGCCAGTGGGACGGCCCCGTGGAGGCGCACGAGGACCTGACGCACCGGCAGTGCATGATGGACTTCATCCGCACGCTGTTTGCCGACATCGTGACCTACAACCGCAACGACGGGATCAACGACGGCGACGAGATCCACCTGCTGGTGGGCTGCCCCTCCTCGGGCAGCTGGCTGGCCGGCGGCGCGCGCGAGGCGTATGAGGGGCTCATCCGCGAAGCCACGGGCGTAGCGCATGTGACGGTGGTGCCCGAATCGCGCGGCGCGATCTTCAACTCCTTTGCGGGGGGCGAGCTGAAGGACTGCAGCGCGTCCCAGGGCGTGGCGGTGTTCGACTTCGGCTCGCTGACGGCGGACTTTACCTACATCCAGATGGGCAAGTACATGCTGGAGCGCAGCTGGGACCTGGGCGCGTCCAACATCGAGATGTGCATGCTCAAGCGCATGCTGCGCGCGCAGGACATGACGGTGGGCAGCATCTACGAGGGGCAGCTGTACGACCTGCTGTACTTCCTGCGCACGCAGAAGGAGATGTACTTCAGTGGCGAGATGGGGCTGTACGCCGATCCGAGCCTGACGGTGTATGAGACGGACGAGGACGGCGAGCGCATCCCAAACGGCGTGACCAAGCGCGGCACGCCCAAGTACCTGACGCGGCGCATCGGCCTGCCCGACGCGGACATGGACGAGTTTATGGAAAAGGTGACGGGCGAGGAGAGCTTCCCCGTGCGCGAAAACGGCGCCATCCTTGGGCAGTACAGCTGGGAAACGGGCTGCGAGGGCTTTTTCGGGACGATGAAGCGCATGCTGGACGAGCGCGGGCTGCCCTGCCGGGCGGTGGTGCTCACGGGCGGCGCGTCGCACATGCCCTTTGTGACGGAGATCGCGCAGCGCGTGTTTGAAGGCTGCGCGGTGGTGCGGGAGCAGAACCCGTCCATCACGGTGGCGCGGGGGCTGTCCATCATCGGGGACACCGATCTGCGCGCGCCGCAGCTGCTGGAAGGGCTGGTCAAGGAGATCGAGGCGCAGGGCCTCAGGCGCTACGACGAGCTGATCAACATCGGCTGCGCTGAGCCCATGGCGAATAAGGCGTTCCAGGTGATGATGGAGTATCTGAGGACCATCGAACGGGACATCAAGGTGGGCGAGCTCAAGACGGGCCTTACCGCGCGCATGGAGGCGGCGTTTACACAGGACTACGTGTGCACGGCGCTGGACGCGGGCATCACGGCCTGGGCCGGCGAGCTGGTGCGCACCATCACCGAGGAGACCAACAAAAAGGTGGAGGAGCTGTATCACGGGCAGGTGGACACCGAGGGCTTCCAGCTGGAGGTGAGCTTCCTGCAGGACGTGTTCTCCTCGGGCACGAGCTTCCAGCTGGACGCGGCGACGCTGCTGAAGAACATCGACCTGACCGGCATGGCCGTGCAGGTGATCTCGGCGGTGCTGGGGGTGATCGTGCTGGGTATCATCCTGCTGGTGCTGGGCACGGTGACGCTGGGGCTGGCGCTGGTGCTGGGGCTTGTGGTGGAGCTGATGCGCAACGTGATCGTGGACGCCTATGCCAAGAACGAAAAGCGCGTGCTCAAGCTCAGCCAGATCCGCACCATCATCAGCACGCTGGAGAAGCCCGACAAGCGCGCAAAGCAGCTGGCGGATCTCAAGGCCATGTTCACCAAGCAGCTGCGCACCACCTACAACAGCTGCCCGGAGACCGAGCAGCAGCTGCGCAGGACGCTGAATGAGGCGGCGGACCGCGCGTTTGGCATCATCAGCCTGAAATACTTTGCGGTGGAATCCGTGCTGGAGGATTAGGGGGAGAGGGACATGCCGGTACTGAAGATGCAGGGCAGGCCCATCACCAATTTTTGCCTGTTCCGCGAGCTTTTTGAGCCCTGCGCGCTGCTGCGGCAGCGGGAGCTTGCGGCGGACTTTGCGGTGGGGCACCTGTTGCTGGAGGACGAGATGCGCTTTTACGTCTCGGCGCTGTGCGCGGCGGTGCGGGGCAGGCGCACGCGGCTGGCGGACGCCTGGTCGGAGCACAACGAAGGGCTGGATTACCCGGAAAACATGACCGCGCAGGACTATTTTGACGACGTGCTGGCGCTGGCGCCCCGGGGCGTGGAGCTGGAAGAAGAGCAGATCAAAAAGGCGCTGCCCGTGGCGCAGGCGGTGTTTGCGTTGTGCGGCGGCGCGGTGGAGGATGAGGCGCTGCGAGCGCGGCTGAGCGTGCTGCTGACGTCGGCGTACCTGCTGGCGGGCGCGGATCTGTCCACCCACCCGCTGGACGGGCAGGCGGTGCTGGACGGCTGGGCGCGGCGCATGCCGCAGCAGGGGAAGCGCGGCCCGCGCGTCGAGTGCGTGCTGCCCGCGGACAGCACGGAGCGCATCCCGACCGTGGTGCTCGCGCCCGACCCGGAGCCCTACGTCTGCCCGCGCTTTACCGGCGTATTCGACCCGGAGAAGCACCGCATCCGCACCTACCGCATCGAGGCGGACAGCCGGTCGAGCTTTGGGCACGACGCGGCGGTGGTGCTGGAGGTGTGCGGCGAGCGGGTACGCATCGAGCGCGGCGGGCACGTCTATGTCAACGCCGTGGCGGGCGGCGCGGTGTGCCTGCTGCCCGACTGCGTGCGCAGCGGCGCGGTATGCGTCGAGCGCGAGAGCGACGGGCAGGACGACAGCCTGCTTGTGACCTACAACGACACGCAGCGCACGCTGCGCTTCGAGCCGGGCGTGCGCGTGACCTCCTTTGCCACCGGCGGGCAGCCCGACAGCCTGCTGTTCATCCGCGACGGGCGCTTGAGCATCGATTCCTTCGCGGCGCACGGCAATTACGTCAAATTGCAGATCCTGCAGGAGCGCAGGGTGGTGCAGGTGGGCATGCGGGGAAATGAATACATCGTGCTGCAGGACAACGGACGGGTGCATTCGTCGCTGGCCAAGTTCAACGGCAGGACCGGCGTGCTGAGCCTGGACGAGCTGGGAGGTGCGTGATGGGGGCGGTATTGGACGAGCTGCTGGACGCCTGCGAGCGGGCGTATCAGAGCAAATACCCGGTGATCTTCCTCAAGACGGAGGAGATGGAGATGGTGCGCCGCGTGGCCGGGAGCGACCGGCTGGTGGTGCGCTTGCAGAAGGCGCGGGGCGCGAGCCCGGGCGAGCTGCGGTACGAGCGCGGCACGTCGCGGCCTTATGTGCGCTGGGCGGGCGAGAACACGCTGCTCAACGTGCTGCCCGAGCGCGGGCTGGGGCGCAGCGGCGGGCCGGAGGGCTTTGCGCGCATGGTGGTGGCGCACGTGGGGCGCCTGTGCCCCGAGCCGCTGATGAACGAGATCGCGGACTTTGCTGACCGGTACAGCCGGGAGACGGACGACAACGGCGCGCTGCGCTCGTCGCTCTACCTGCTCTACGGCGACCCTGCGGGGCTGTCGCCCGAGGTGCAGGAGGTCTGCGCGATACTGGACGTGGGGCTGCCCGGTCAGGCGGAGATTGCGGGCATCATCGCGGAAAAGGTGGCCGAATACGGCCTGGAGCCGCTGGAGGCCGAGCAGATCCAGGAGATGGCCTACCAGCTGGGCGGCTTTTCCGTGATCCAGGTCGAGCAGCTGCTGGGCGCGATACTGGCCGCGCCCGAAACCGACGGCTTCAACGTCATCCGCGACCACAGAAAGACGCGCGCCATCATCCGCGAGCGCAAGCAGCAGATGCTCCAGCGCGAGCAGGTGCTCTCGCTCGTGGCGGCGGACAACCATCTGCGCATCGGCGGCATGCGCGGGTTCATGGAGTGGTTCGGCAGGCAGGCGCGCTGCATCTGTGAGGCGGGGCGCCTGCAGCGCGAGACGGGCGTGGGCGCGCCGCGCGGCGTGCTGATGTGCGGCGTGCCGGGATGCGGCAAGTCCATGGCGGCAAAGGCCGTGGCCGCGGAGCTGGGCATCCCGCTGCTGCAGATGGAGGTGGGCAAGCTCTTGGGCCGCTTCATGGGCGAGTCCGAGAAGAACATGGACCGCGCGCTGAAGCTGGCGGAGGCCATGAGCCCCTGCGTGCTGTGGATCGACGAGCTGGACAAGGGCTTTTCGGGCGCGGGCAGCTCCGGCGACAGCGACTCGGGCGTGTTCAAGCGGGTGTTCGGCCAGCTGCTGACGTGGATGCAGGAGTGCAAAAAGCCCTGCTTCATCTTTGCCACCGCAAACGACATCACGGGCATGCCCAAGGAATTCTTCCGCAGCGGGCGCTTTGACGCGCTGTTTGCGGTGTACATGCCCACGCGCGACGAGTGCGTAGACATCCTCAAAAACCAGATGCGCATGGCGGAGGACCGGGCGCTGCGCGCGGGCGGGGGCCGGCTGTTTGACGAGGGCTGCTTTGACCCCGACGCGCTGTGCGCCTGCGTCGACGACCTGTGCCGCGGCACGCAGAGCTGGAACACCGACCGGTTCGTCACCGGCGCGGACATTGAAAAGCTGGTGGCGGTGTCCCTGCGCAGCCTGTGGATGGCGCAGGGCGCGGTGCAGCGGGTGAAGGCTGCGGATTGGCGCGGCGTGATGCAGGAGGCGCTGCGCACGAATACCGTCTATGGCGATGGCACGGAGAACCTGGACAGCCTGGCGATGTGCTACCTGCGGCTGGTGCGCAGCAATTTTCAGCCGGTATCGGGCGCGGAGAGCGTGCTGTTCGCGCCGCGCGACTACTGTGTGGAGCTGGACGAGGCGGGCGGTGTCCGCAGCGCGGGGTTTGTGCGGGATGAAAAGCGCGCATCCGGCATGACGGCTTACGACCGGGCGCTTTACGAGGCGCTGCTTAAGCGCATCGGCGGGCTGGCGCTGCTGTTCGAGCAGAACGCGCGCTACCGGCTGGTGCGGTAGGAGGAGAGCATGGACAAGCGAAAGATCGCGCGCATCGAGGAGGCGCTCAACCGCATGGGGCGGCTGCAGTGCGCGGCAAAAGCGCAGCCTGAGGGGCGGAAAGAGGGGGTAGACTTGGATGGAGATACTGCTGGCGATCGGCGTAGCGCTGGTACTGAACTTTGCGGTGAATCTGCTGTGCAACAACGTGCTGTTCCCGGGGCAGAGCACTGAGCCGGTGCCGCCGGGCGAGGTCATCGACGAGGGCATGCTGACGGACACCGACCGGAAGATGGCGGTGCGGTCGCGCGAGATCATCGAGGACAACCTGGGCGAGCAGCCGGTGGACGCGCTGCTGACGCTCAACGCGGAGGACCGCGTCAAGGCCGTGGGCGAGGTGCTCGAGGAGCTGTCCCGGCTCTACGGCGTGGACATCAAGGGCGCGGAATTCACCAATGCGCTGCCGAACAACGTTGCCGGCGCGTATTACCATCAGGAGCACATGATCCGCATCAATGTCAACGCGCTGCTGTCCAACGACCGTGCGGTGCTGCTGGACGTGCTGGACACCGTGGTGCATGAGCTGCGGCACGCGGTGCAGTGGTCCATGATCGAGGGCAAGAACCCCGTGTGGGAGGCGTCGGAGGCGCACAGGCAGGCGCTGGCGCGCAACTTTGCGCACTACGTCCGCTATGACCGCGACGTGCGCGGCTACCAGATGCAGCTGGTGGAGCGCGACGCGATGACCTTTGCCGCTACGGTGCTGAGAGGAGTGAATGGTTGATGACGATCTCATACAAGAAGCTCAAGCGGTATCTGACGCAGGAGCTGGGCTATACCGACGAGGAGGCCGCGCGCTCCATCGACGGGCTGCGCAATGCGGACAGCGAGGTGCAGCGGGCCTTTGCGCAGTTCTGGAGCACGGGAGAAGAGCCAAGCAATGTGGGCGGCGTGAACGTCGGCGACCTCAAGCGCCTGCGCCAGCTGGATCTGGTCGCGGCGCTGTTGGCGGTGGATTTCCTCAAAAAGAGCCCCCGTGCGGCGCGCTGGAGCCTGATGCACGCCCGCGGCGGCATGAAGATCACGCAAAACGACGTCGAGGAGCTGCAGCGGATCGCCCGGGAGAACAATTGGGACCTGGACGGCGGGCTGGACGCGGAAAACACCGACGATCTGGTCATCGAGTAGGGCGCGCTGCAAAGACAAAACAGACAGATGGATTTTGGGATTCCTCTGCACCTTGTGCGGGGGAATTTTTCTATGCTCATTTGAATAAAACGTTTTAGTTTTGACGTGAGGGCAGTGGGGAGCTTCCGAAAGGTTGTGAAAGAAAACCAGGTAAAACCTATGGGTATGTTCTAAATGCACAATTTACATAGGTGGTGACTATGTAAAAATACACGGCGAAATATAACGATATTATTTTCGAAAGTAAATTTTGTGTTGACGAACTTGGTGGATGGTGCTATACTGATTACAACAAAAACGTTTTAGTACGCAGAAAGCCGACGCGGCGCAAACAAATCAAACGGAGGAGTTGCTATGAGTGCTGTGAACCCAATGCTGTCCAAGAGCGCTGCCTTCCTCGAGAGGCCCGTTGCGCGAAGAAAGATGGGCATCGTGATCGCCTTTGCCTTGTCGGCGGTCGTGCTGGTGCTCAGCCTGCCCTTTGTGTCGTGGATCACGCTGTCCAATCCCGGCGCGCTGTTCGCAGCCATCGGCGTGCAGGATTACTCCAACATCTTCAGCGGGTATACACTCTATAACTTCCTGTCGTTCGTGCAGGAGAGCGGGCGCGGCACGCTGGGCTTCCCGGCGATGCTGCTGATGGTGGCGATGGTCGCGGCCGCGCTGTTCCATCTGGCCTTCCTCATCCGCACCATCGTGCGGCCCGTGGGGGAGAAGGGGTACCTCAAGCTCTACTCCAACTGCCAGGTGGCGATGCTGTTCACGTTCTTCGTGCCGCTGGCGACGATCTTCTATGTGATGTATGCCAACAAGGACGCGGGCGTTGCGGGGTATGCGTGCTCGCCGGTGGTGTACATCGTCATGGCGCTGTCGGTGGTGGGTTACTTCGTGAGCAAGACCATGGAGCGGCCCGAGCGCATCGTGCAGCACGAGCACGGCTTCTGCAAGGAGTTCAAGAAAAACTGGATCCTGTTCCTGTTCCTGGTGCCCTGCTTTGTGTACTTCATCATCAACAACTACCTGCCCATGACGGGCGTGTACTTCGCCTTTACCCAGTTCAACTTCCGCGACGGCTTGTTCGCCTCGCCCTTTGTGGGCTTTAAGAACTTCGAGTTCCTGGTCAAGTCCAACCTGGGCAAGCTGACCTTCAACACCATCGCCTACAACATCGTGTTCATCGGCCTGGGCAACGTGCTGCAGATCTTCTTTGCGATCCTGGTGTCGCAGGTGGCGTCCAAGTGGTTCAAAAAGACCTCGCAGACGCTGATCTTCATGCCCTACTTCGTGTCCTTCGTCATCCTCAAGGTCATCGTGTACAACGTGTTTGAGTACCAGTACGGCCTGGTCAACTCCATGCTGGCGAGCATGGGCATGGACCGCATCGACTTCTACAACACGCCCAAGTATTGGCCCTTCTTCATCACCTTCTTCTACCTGTGGAAAAACCTGGGGTACGGCATGGTGGTGTATCTGGCCACCATCATGGGCATCTCCGACGAATACTACGACGCGGCCAAGGTGGACGGCGCGAACGTATTCCAGCAGATCTGGTACATCACGGTGCCGCTGCTCAAGCCCACGTTCATCATCCTGCTGCTCTACGCGCTGGGCGGCATCATGAAGGGCCAGTTCGAGCTGTTCTACCAGACGGTGGGCAACAACGGCGTGCTCTACGACGTGACGGACATTCTGGACACCTACGTCTACCGCGTGACCACCACGCAGCCGCTTTCGATGGGCCTTTCCGCTGCGGCGGGCCTGTACCAGTCGGTGTTCGGCCTGGTGATCGTCGTTGTGACCAACTTCTTCATCAAGCGCGGCAATCCTGAGTACGCGCTGTTCTAAGGAGGGAAATGAATATGACGACGCAGAGAAAATCCATCACTCCGAAGAACAACCACATCCGCAAGGATGGCGCGGCGGTTCTGTTCGACGTGATCAAATACGTGCTGCTGACCGTGACGGCCATCATCTGCGTGCTGCCCTTCATACTGATCCTGTCGGGCTCCATCACGAGCAACGAGACCATTATGCGGGAAGGCTACAGCATACTGCCGCGCGACATCACGCTGGAGGCATACGGCGTGATCTTCAAGGCCCCCGAGGACATCCTGCAGGCCTACAAGGTCACCATCTACTACACGTTCGTGGGCACGCTGGTGGGCCTGACCGTGATCGTGCTGACGGCTTACGTCATCTCGCGCAAGGAATTCAAGTACCGCAATGTGGTGTCGTTCCTGATCTACTTTACGACGATATTCGGCGGCGGCCTTGTGGCCTGGTACCTGATGTACACCAACATTCTGGGCCTGAAGGGCACGAGATTTGCCATCTGGTTCCCCGCCATCATGAGCCCGTTCCTGGTCATCCTGATGCGCACCTTTATCCAGGGCTCGGTGCCCGACGCCATCGTGGAGTCTGCAAAGATCGACGGCGCGGGACAGGGCACGATCCTTGTGCGCATCGTGCTGCCGGTGCTGGGCCCCGGTCTTGCCACCGTCGGCCTGTTCCTGGCGCTGGGCTACTGGAACGACTGGTACCGCTCGTCCATGTTCTCCACGGACAAGTCCACCTGGGAGCTGCAGTATTATCTGTACAACCTGCTCAACGCCGCAAAGGCGCTGCAGGAGATGTCGCAGTCCACGTCCATATCGATGGACGCGCTGCCCTCGCAGTCGGTTAAGTTGGCGATGGCTGTCGTCGCGACCGGCCCGGTGCTCGTGTTCTATCCCTTCGTGCAGCGCTACTTCGTCACCGGCATCACCATTGGCGCTGTCAAGGGCTAAGAGTTGAATAAAGGCGTCCGCTGACGCTTTTAGAACAAAAAAGGAGGGACCATTGTGAAAAAACTGATCGCATTGCTGCTCACCGTGCTGATGGTGCTGTCGCTGACGGCCTGCGCAAGCAAGCCCGTTCAGGTCGATCCCACCCAGGCGCCCGCTGAGACCAAGGCCCCCGTGGCCGATGCTCCTGCGGATGAACCCGCTGAGCCCGCTGAGGAACCCGCCCCTGAGGTAGACCTGTCCGAGCATGTGACGCTCGTGTTCTACCTGCCCGGTGACCCGCCCCAGGATGAGGCCGCCATCGAGGAGGCGCTGAACGAGAAGCTGGTGGAGAAGTTCAACACCTCCATCGACTTCCAGTTCACCACCTGGACCGACTACACCACCAAGTACAACAACACCCTGACCACCGGCGGCGCCGACATGGCCTACATCGCCAGCTGGCTGAACTACCAGACGCTGTCCAACGCGGGCGCGTTCCTGGAGCTGGATGACCTGCTGAACAACTACGCGCCCGACCTGCGCGCGCTGGCCGGCGAGTCCATGCTGGATCAGTGCCGCGTCTCCGGCGAGCTGTACGCCATCCCCGCGCTGTGGCCCGAGTACGTCTCCACCGGTATCTCCTACCGCGAGGACCTGCGCGTGAAGTACGACCTGCCCGTTCCTGACTCCGTTGAGGACGCCGAGGCCTACTTCCAGGGCATCCGCGACAACGATCCTTCTCAGCCTGTGCTGCGCGTCATCGGCGCTACGGCTGGTTCCACCGGCTGCTTCACCTTCGACGCCAACTACATCTTCGGCTTCAAGTACAAGTGGACCACGCCCGATGGCCTGGCCTACGGCTACACCTCCGACCGCGAGAACCCCGATGAGCTCTACTCCTACTGGTTCTCCGAGGACTTCGTTGAGGACTGCAAGCTGATGAAGAAGTGGGCGGATGCCGGCTTCTGGTCCAAGAGCTGCCTGTCCGACACCAACGACCCCGATTCCTACAAGAACGGCCTGACCACCGCCATCATCGCCGGTCAGAACCCCAACAAGCACATCACCAACATGAACGACTTCGCGTCCATGCATCCCGATTGGGAGACCCGCTACATCACCTACGGTGAGGTCAACGGCATCCTGTATCCGGGCCATGCGACCCAGAACGGCACCGCGCTCATCCGCGGCACCAAGTACCCCGAGCGCTGCATGCTCGTGCTGCAGGAGCTTATGACCAACGAAGAGATGAACCACCTCGTGCAGTGCGGCCGCGAGGGCATCGACTATGAGATCGATGAGAACGGCCTGTACAAGAATCTCAACGAGAACTTCAAGTACGAGAGCCTGAACACCTGGGATCTGCGCGTGTCCGAGTTCAAGCTGCCCCAGGGCACTGACGTTGCGCTGCAGGAGATGTTCGACCAGTACGAGGCCATCGGCGAGACCTGCAAGTACCCCAACGTCAACATTTCGGGTGGTTTCTCTGAGGACTACACCGAGTACCAGGCCGAGCGCACCGCTGTGATGAACGTCGTGGCGCAGTACCTGGTTCCCATCCAGGCTGGCCTGGTTGAGGACGTTGATGCCGCGATCGCCGAGTTCCAGCAGAAGGTCATGGATGCTGGACTCGAGGTCTGCCGCGAGAACTACAAGGCTCAGTGGGAAGCCTACTGCGCCGAGTACAACTACGACTAAGCCACATTCCATCGCTTAACCACCGGATAGCCGGTCTTAAGTAAACAAAGGGAAGGCCGCCGGAAAGGATTTTTCGGCGGCCTTTTTTGCAGGGGAGGCAAGAATATGCTGCAAGCAATGAACCGGGACCGGGTGCGGGGCTTTCTGGACACGCGCGGGACAAAGCTGATCAACGAGCGCGGGCAGGAGGTGCTGCTGACGGGCTGGGGGTTGGGCAACTGGCTGCTGCCCGAGGGCTACATGTGGCTGGCCGGCGGCCCGCGCATGGATCGCCCCCGTACCATTGAACGCATCGTGGAGGAGGTCGCGGGCAGGGAGTACGCCGCGCGGTTCTGGAAGCGGTTCCGAGAAAACTATATCCGCCGCGAGGACATCGCGCGCATGGCGGAGCTGGGGTACAATTCCGTGCGCATCCCCATCAACGCGCGGCTGTTTCTGGAGGAAGGGCCGGGGCTGAACTGGGTGGACGAGGGCTTTGCGCTGCTGGACCGGTGCATCGACTGGTGCGAGGAGTTCGGGGTGTATGCGTTCATCGACCTGCACGGCGCGCCGGGCGGGCAGACGGGCAGCAACATCGACGACTCCATCGACAACCTGCCGCGGCTGTTCACCGACGAGGACTGCTTCTGGAAGGGCGTGGAGCTGTGGCGAAAGCTCGCCGAGCGCTACTGCGACCGGTGGATCGTGGGCGGCTACGACATACTCAACGAGCCGCTGCGCCCCGCCCAGTTTGCGGGACAGCAGGACACGGCCTGTCTGCTGCCCGAGCTGCGGAGATTCTATCACGAGGCGATCGCCGCCATCCGCTCGGTGGATCAGCGGCATGTGCTGTCCATCGAGGGGCACCACTGGGCGTCGGATCCGGAGATCTTCGACGAGAAGTTCGACGACAAGCTGCTCATCCATTTCCACCGCTACGCCTGTCTGCCGGACAGGAAGTGCTACGATCCGTTTATCGAGGCGTCGGAGCGCCTGGGCAGCCCGCTGTGGCTGGGCGAGACGGGCGAAAACGTGCACGAGTGGTTCGCGGCGATGTATCCGCTGGCCGCGGAGCTGGGCATCGGCTTCAACATCTGGCCGTGGAAGAAGATGAACTGCAAGAACTCGCCCTGTTCTGTCAACAAGCCCGAGGGCTGGGACGCGATCACCGCCTACGCAAAGGGCGGGCCGCATCCGGGCTATGAGCAGGCGCAGGCGGCGCTGGACGAGTATCTGGACAACATGCTGCTGGAGAACTGCGCGGAGAACGCCGTGCTGCACGATGCGATCTTCCGCCGCCCCGGCTGCACCATCCGCGCGACGGACTTTGACGAGGTGGGCGGCGAGGGCGTCGCCTATCACAGCGAGCGCAAGGTGGAAAATCCCTTCGGCTACCGCGAGGATACCGGCATGGAGATCGTGGAGAAGCAGAAGGACGCAAAGAAGGAGTTCGGCTTTGACTGCCTGTGGCGCCGGTTTGCGCTGGGGCTGGAGCAGGGCGAGTACGTGTGCTATACGCTCAACGACATCGCGGGCATCGTGCGGCTGGAGGTGCACTGCAGCTGCTCGGGCGCGGCGCGGGTGAGCGTGTGGCAGGACGGCGAGCAGCTGGGCGCGTACCCGCTGGGCGGCTTCGGCAGCGAAAAGCTGGTCATCGGCGGGCTGCGGCTGCGGCCGGCGGAGCGGAGCGTGCTGCGCATCCAGGTCGAGAGCGGCCGCGTGGAGGTGGACAGCCTGGTCACGCTGCGCGATCAGGGCGAGTGATTTTCAAAATGTTTACGCACAATGGCTTGTAGACGGTCGAAAAACTGGTCTATAATGGGATTCTGAAATTTCGCGGAAGGGAGGGGATGCAGTGAAGCGAACCACGATCAAGGACGTCGCCCGGGAGGCGGGGGTGTCCATCTCCACGGTGTCCAACGCGCTCAACAACGTAGGCGTCATCAGCGAAAAGACGCGCGCCCATGTGCTGGAGGTGGCCGAGCGCCTGCACTACATCCCCAACAGCAGCGGGCAGAACCTGCGCTCGCAGGAGCGCCGCGCCATCGGGCTGTTCGTACACGAGCTGGCGGGCGCGTACTACGCGGTGCTGGCCGACAGCATGCACCGCGAGTGCGTAAAGCGCGGGTATGAGCTGTACATCTTCATCACCAATTCCGACGAGACGATCCTGCAAAAGACGCTGGGCGGAGAGGTGAGCGGCGCGGTGCTGTTCTGCAACGTATCCGAGCGCGCCGTGCGCATGCTGGACAGCGCGGGCATTCCTGTGATCCTTCTCAACATTGACCGCTGTGCAAAGAACGTCTCCAGCGTGGTGTTCGACTCCTTCCACGAGGGGGAGATGGCGGCGAACTATTTGATGGGCCTTGGGCACCGCAGGCTGATGCATGTGGCGGGCATACCGAACAACTACGACGCGGTCAACCGCGAGGCGGGCATGCGCAGCGCGATGGAGCGCGCGGGGCTGGCGATTGAGGAGGGGTACCGCATAGAGGGGCTGTTCTCCCGACAGGCGGCGTATCGCGCGATGAAGGAATTCCTCGCGTCCGGAAAGCCGCTGCCCGACGCGATCTTTGCGGCCAACGACCTGAGCGCCTACGGCTGCCTGGAGGCGATGAAGGAGGAGGGCATCCGCGTGCCCGAGGACGTGAGCCTCATCGGCTGCGACGACATCGAGATCTGCGAGATCTGCACGCCGCCGCTGACCACCATCCGCACCAACTTCGACGTGCAGGGCATCATCGCGCTGGGGTATCTGCTGGACATCATGGACGGCGAGCACAGCGGCACGGTGCACTACATCGGCGGGCAGCTCATCGTGCGCGGCTCCTGCCGGGCAAAAGAATAATGACGCAAAAACATCCCTCGTTCCGGTGATGGAGACGGGGGATGCGCGTGTTTTTGGAGACTTCACAGCCATGCGGCGGGGGCTTGGGTGCGGGAGCGCAGCGCGGTGAGCAGCTCGGTTTTGCGCTCGGCGGTCAGGCGGGGGTATTCGCGCGCGGAAAGGCCCAGCGCGGCGGATTTGACTAGCCCCAGCGCGTGATAGGGCACCAGGTCGATGCCCTGCAGGTGGGTCAGGCTGTTTGCGATGTCCGCGACGGCGAAAACGTGGGATTCCGTGTCGTTGACGCCCGGGATGATGGGGCAGCGCAGGCGCGTGCGGCCGCCGGATGCGTCCACGCGGCGCAGGCTTTGCAGGATGGGTGCGAGAGGCACGCCCGTCAGCGCTTCGTGCGCGGCAGGGTCGGTGTGCTTGACGTCCCAGAGGTAGAGATCGACGTTGGCGGCGAGTTCGTGCGCGCGGCCGCCCCAGCCGCTGGTGTCCAGACAGACGTGCAGGCCCTCCTGCTTGGCCAGCGCGATGCATTCCTTCATAAAATCGAACTGCAGCAGCGCCTCGCCGCCCGAGAAGGTGACGCCGCCGCCGCTTTGGGCGTAGAATTCGCGGTCGCGCAGCAGGCGGGGGAGCAGCTCGGACGGGGTCAGCCATTCGCCGCGCAGCTCGAGCGCGCCGGTGGGGCATTCGCGTGCGCAGAGGCCGCATTGCGTGCAGCGGGTGCGGTCGAGGGCGTGGGCGGCTTCGGATAAAACGTGCACGGCATGGGGGCAGACGGCGGCGCACAGGCCGCAGCGGGCGCAGTCCTTGTCATAGTAGAGCAGGCTGGGGCGCTGCGTCCACGTCTCCATGTTGTGGCACCACGGGCAGCGCAGCGGGCAGCCCTTGAGGAACACGGTGGTGCGGATGCCGGGGCCGTCCTGCGTGGAGAAGCGCTGGATGTTGGAGATCAGGCCCTTCATAGCGACTGCTCCGTGCGGTTGAGGATCTCCAGCTGCATGCGCTCGGGCAGACGCAGGTAGAGCTCGGAATAGCCCACGATGCGCACCGCGAGGCTCTGGTACTGCTCGGGATGCTCGCGCGCGGCCAGCAGCGTCTCGCGGCTGAGCACGTTGGGCGCGACGTTGACGCCGCCCATGGAGAAGTAGGCGGACACCAGCGCGGCCAGCTGCTCGTCCGGCAGGGGGCGCGCAAGGCGCAAATTCAGCCCGCCCGCGCCGCAAAGGTGCTGCGGCAGGCTGGCGACCGAGCGCAGCAGCGCCGTTGCGCCAGAGGTGTCGCAGCCGTAGACGGGCGACTGGTTCTCGCTGACGTCCTGCCCGGCAAGGCGGCCGTCGGGGGTGGCGCCCAGGCGCGCGCCCTGCATCTGATGGAAGTAGAGCGAATAGAAGCTGGGGATGTGGATGCGCTCGCCGGTGCAGTCCAGCACGGCGCGGGCGAGCACTTCACCTGCTCTGGCGGCCCATTTGTCGGCGCGGGGGTCGTCGTTGCCATACTTGGGGCAGCGGTTTTTGGCGCGCAGGAGAAGCGCGGCGTGGCCCTCGAAGTTGCTGCGCACGGCGTCGCGGTATTCGGGCAGCGTCAGGCGGTGCTCCTCGAACACCAGCTGCTCGATGGCGGCCAAACTGTCGGCGATGGTGGCGATGCCGCACAGGTTGTGGACGTAGGTCTCCATTGCGAGGCCGCCGTTTTCGATGTCGCAGCACTTCTGTGCGCAGCCGGTGAGCAGCAGGGACTCCAGATTGAAGCGCAGCTCCTGCTCCTGCGGCACGCGCGGGTTGCCGACCGCGTTTTTCAGTGCGTCGTGTGCGTTGCGGGAGAGGGCATCCAGCATGCCGGTAAGGTCGGTGACGGATTCGTCATAGAAGGCGTCCAGGAACCAGCAGACGCAGTCGTCGAACGCGTCGGAGGACTGGTGGCCCACGCTCTCGGCGCGGTTGCAGCCCGACATGGTGTAGTGGAGCGCAGCCTGCTCGGGCATGCCCAGCGCGATCAGGTTGGGGATGAGCGCGTCGTCGTTGTAGAGGGACACCTGGCCATTGAGGGCCTGGGCGGCGTGGGCGCAGGCGTTCTTCCAGGCGGCGGGGCTGCTTACGCACTGGCGCAGCGCAAGCACGGGCTGCGGCAGGCGGACGCGCAGGGCGGCGTCTAGGAAGGCGAGGTCGAGATCGAGCGCGTCCTCAGCGCCCTTGCCGCCCAGCATCAGGTAGATGTTGGTGGCAGCGCAGGGGACGGGCATGTGGACATGCAGCTCGCTGCCCATGCCGCCGATGTCGTTGCAGCGCAGCAGGAAGGCGGTGAGCAGCTCCAGCGCATCGTCGGCCTGCGCAGGGTCGTAGTAGGGCAGCAGCGCAAGGTCCAGACGCGAGAGTGCGAAATCGCGGGCGCCGGTGACGCAGGAGAGCATCATTTCCATCAGCCAGACGCTTTGCAGCGCGCTGAACAGGTCATAGGCGGGGCAAAGCGGCACGGTGCGCAGGGCTTGGGCGGCGCGGGGATTGCCGGAGCGTTCGGCGGCGTCGGCATAGCGCGCGGCAAAGCTGCCGATGGCGCACACGGCGCGGTCGATGAGGCGGGAATACGCCTGTTGGGCGGGGGTGCGTGCGTTGCGAGCAAACTCCTGCGCGATGCCGGTCAGGCCCTTGCGCAGCAGGGGGGTATAGTCCAGGCTCATGTGGCCTGCGCTGCGGCCCGTGGGCTTGAAGGGGTTGCGGACGTGGCTCTTGCCGCCCGCAGGCACGGGCTCCAGCTCGTAGGGCAGGGGGCCCTCCACCATGCGGCCGACGATCAGGTCGTCAGGGTGCACGGGCGTGGACAGCGCGGCCAGCACCTGCTCCAGCGCGCGCACATAGCGCTCGGCCTGGGGCAGCTCGCCGCCGCCCGCGAGAAGAAAATCGTCAATGGCGCGTTCGCGCTCGATGTAGCCGTTGCGCTCGTCCTTGTGCAGGATCGCGTCTCTGCTGCTGTTGACATCCATGGCCATCCCTCCGCGATTCGGTTTTGTCTGTATGCCACAAGTATACCGCGTTTTGCCGGAAATTTCAATCAAAACAAAACGCGGCGCGGTTGACGGGCGGGGCGCGGGCTGATAAACTGTTAGGGTGAAAAAACGGAGGGAAAAGCTATGAAAATATCGAAAAAGGATGCGCTGACCTGGTTTGAATTCTTTGCGATGCTGCCCGAGGAGGAGGACCTGCTGCCCCAGCAGCAGGAACTGGCGCTGGCGACGTTCGCGCAGATCGAGGACGCGGTGGACGCGCGCAACCAGCGCCTTATGCAGGCCATCCCGGGGCTAAAAACCCTCAAGGAGCGCACCCTCTATGTGGGCGATGAAAACAGGTTCCCCAAGGGCTGCCTGTCCTGCCTGATGGGCACGGGGCTTAGCGCCATCCGCAAAACC